>CAYITV010000023.1:0-9354 GCA_964366285.1 Candidatus Woesearchaeota archaeon
ATTGCCAAGGAAGTTCGGAAAATTAGAAGATAGGATCAAAGAATGGTGCGAGATCAAAAATGAAGTATACAACGGCCAGGCAGGGCTTCAATTCAGTATTAACTCTACAAACGAAGATCAAAGAACTAAAATGTTCGGAGACCAGCAACTGCACTTGGATGATTTTGCAAGAATCGCAGAAAATCTGCCAGAACCGATTGGCAGAAAATATTGCCTAAACTTCGCCTATTCTACAGATTTCGAAGTTGATGCTGGTAGATTGGCTTCACTATTCGATAAAAACAAATTTATGGCAAAAATAACCCCGATTCATAATAACAATGCTTGCCGCAGGAACAGAATCCAAACTATAGGTGGTTATGATTCATATACGCCTTATAAAAAACCAGAAGAAGATCTAAAAAGTGAAGGATTTGATGTTTTGGTTTTCGTTCCTTCTATTGATGAGGAAGATGGGCTGGTTACATGCGGCAATGCAGTCTTAGGTGGAGGCACTCTAAAAACCAATGAAGAGATTATAAAAATAGAGGGGTTAAGGCAAAGAAACGAGATGGTTTTAAAATAGCAAAATATTTAAATCTTATCAGCCTCTAAAAAAATCATGAAAGTTGGTCTCGTTCATGGGAGATTCCAGCCATTTCATAATGGTCATAAATTTCTTGTTGATAAAATGTTAAAAGAGTGTGACATCGGAGTTATTCTCATAGGTTCAGCACAAAAGAGCGACAAGAACAATCCATATACTCTAGACAAAAGATTGAAGATGATTCGAAGTTTGTACAAGAACAATCGCAGGCTTTTCATAGGCGCAAACATCGATTTGGATTCTCCGTACTCAAAAGATGCCCAATGGGACATAGTTTTGTCAAATTGCGTACTCTCATTAACTAAACAACTTCCAACACATATTTATGCTGGGGTTGATTATATCGTGCCATGGGAAAGAGTGAAAATTAAGATAAATAAATACAAAAGATACAACGAAATCTCTGGGAGAGATATTAAAAAGCTAATTCGAGAAAAGAAATTCAGTGAAGTGAAAAGTTTAGTGCCAAAAGAGGTTTTTAGAATTATAAAACATTAGATTGTACACCTACATACGGATCAATCTTAAAAAACTTATCATGCTAAACGTTTAGACTAATCTATTGTAAAACTGTAATATCCAAAACATTTTTATATTATTGTATAATCTACACTATTATGGAAAATGAGATTTATGATCCAAGTAAATTTGAACGTCCATCAGTTACTGTTGATGTTATTATTTTTACAATAAAAGACAACAGTCTCAAGATACTGCTTATCAAGAGAGGAAAATGGCCATTTAAAGGTTATTGGGCTTTGCCTGGCGGTTTTGTAACGATTAATGAGCCGATTGAAATGGCTGCTAAGCGCGAATTAGAAGAAGAGACTGGTGTAAAAAATATTTATCTTGAGCAACTTTACACATTTGGCGACCCAGATCGAGATCCTCGGACGCGAGTTATAACTATCTCATACTTTGCATTAATTAACTCTAAAAATATCAATCTAAAAGCTTCAACAGACGCATCAGATGCTCAATGGTTCCATGCACACAGGTTGCCGAAATTAGCATTCGACCACAAGAAGATACTAGAATATGCACTGCAACGGTTACGGTGGAAATTGGAATACACTACAGTAGGATTTAAGTTCCTTCCGCAAAAATTCACATTGGGTAATCTGCAAAGAGTTTATGAGATTATTTTCAATAAAACCTTTGATAAAAGAAATTTTAGAAAGAAAATTCTCTCATTAAACATCGTCAAAACAACAAAAGAAATTGCTTCGCATGTTCCGCACCGTCCATCTCGCCTCTATACATTAAGAAAATCTATCGGAGAGATTATTAAAATTCTTTAACGTAATAAAACATACCAAAAATTAGTCTGAGAAAATTAATTTTATTTCTAATCTTTTAAATAAAAATTGTTATTCAAAAGAGACCTTGGGAGCTGTTTCAGCCCCTGGTTCAGCCTCGAATGCCTCTTTCTTTTCAAATCCAAACATTCCAGCAACTATGTTTGAAGGGAACCTCCTTATCTTTACATTCAATGACTTGACTGCTCCATTGTAATTGTCCCTTTCAACCTTTACCCTGTTCTCAGTTCCGGCAAGCTCATCCTGCAACGATAAAAAATTCTCATTAGCCTTCAGGTTAGGATAATTCTCAACAACAACTAACAGCCTTGATAATGCAGAATTTAATGCTGCATCTCCATTAGTCAATTCAGCAGGCGTCTTGGCCTGTGAAATCATGCTCCTTGCGTTGGTTATCTCTGTCAGTACATCCTCCTCATGAATCTTGTATCCCTTTACAGTCTCTACAAGGTTTGGTATCAGATCAGCCCTTCTTTGATAGGCAGTTTCGACATTCCCCCACGTTCTATCAACCTCTTCGTCTGCATTGACTAATCCATTATAGCTTCCTATAAAAATTAGTATCAGCAGGACTATTATTCCTCCAAAGATCCACCATCCCTTGCTAATCTTTGCCATCTTTTCCTCCTTGTGCTAACATTATCAGCTTGTCTATTTCCTTGTCGTCAAGCCACATGCCGTTGCATTTCTTGCACACATCAATCACTACATCTCTCTTTTTAATCTTTTTCATTTCAATAGTGCAGCGTGGGCATAAGAAAAACTTTTCCCCATGTTTTTTATTCAACATTTTCACCTAAAATATGAGATTTTGTTATATTTAAACATACCTGCGGATTATTTTTAATATCATTCTCCCAAAATCTTAAAACTATGAACCCTCTTTCCAATAATTTTATGTTGTGTATTCTATCTCTCTTAATATTTTTTAGCTGAGCCTGAGTAAGCTTCTTTTGGCCTCTTTTTGTAAGATACTTGGGATTTGCATGCCAATAATCGCCGTCAATAAAAATAACAATGTTTGGTTCTATAAAAAAATCTGGCTGACAGATGGGATACAATGATATGTGTTTTTTGTAATTTATCTTGTATTTCTTTAATTCATCTTCAAAAACTTTTTCTGGGACTGTATCTTTTTTAGGAAAGATTTGTTTTAATCTCGCCTTTTTTATTTTATTTATTGTTTCTATACTGTATACCCCTGTTTTATTTTTGTTCCACGGAGCTTGACCTTTCTTTATTTTTCCACGATCTTTTGTAGCCTCGTTTATTTTGATATTGTTTTTTTTCAGTTTTCTTAGAATAGTCGTTTTATTGACATTTAACTTCTTAGCTATTTCTAATGAACTCAATCCCGATGAGTATAGTTTTTTTAATTTCTTTTTAGGAATGGGTATATAATTGCGAGGTATACTTCCTTTTTTGAATAATGTTCTTTCAAGCCTCCTTTTTGCGTATTCGTCCATTAATCCATGACCTATTTTCACGCCGTCGGAAATACTTCTTATTGCAAAACCATAAAATTTAAAGTTAAACCGTATTGATGCTGTTGAAATTTTTAATTTCGAAGATAGTCTCGGGAGTGTGCTACCTGCCATATACTCTTCATACCATTCCTTGATTATCTTTTTTGTGTATCTTACCATGTTAATAGGAGAAAAAAGATTTGTGTGATAATTGTCCTTAAAACTTCACAGGAAACATTCCAGTACACCGTTCAAGGATTGTGCGTCCGTTCGCATAAGCGATGGACTTTCAGGCGTAAACCTTGATTCTAACGCGGTGTTAATATCCTGTATACCAACAAGCTTCACCCCCCTTCTTTTCTGCATATCACCACAGACAGTATATCTCTCTGATCATACCTTTTTATCTTTATAAACATTCGGCGGCTCCATGAAGAGTGAATTTCCTCAGGAGATTTCCGGATAGTCAGAATATCTTCCAAAAATAGATCTTATTGTGTAAAACCGAGAAAAAATTTAAAAGTATTTTGCCACTATCTGATTAGTGAATCAACTTGGAAATTTTCTGGAAGATTAATTCTTTTTACCACTTTGATCCAGCCCCACCCCCTCCAAAACTTCCTCCGCCAAAACCTCCAAAGCCGCCGCCTCCGCCACCGAAGCCACCGCCGCCCCGCATCATTCTTGACGCAATCAGGGCAGCCCAGAAATATCGGTCATCCCCCATCTTTCCTTTTCGTAATCCAAGATTCTTGGTCGATTTCTTTATGTGGTGCAGTAAAGCAAAGAACGCAAGAAGAAAAACAAAGAAAATTATCGCAATTTTCATGTTCAAATTTTTACTTGTTGCTTGTAGGCTTATATCTGTTGTATTGCCTGCGGCATCTTTTCCAGTTAATGTATTTTGTATCTCTTTCATCACCTGCAAAACACCCTCGCCATATTCTCCCTTCTGTAAAGCTGGTACTAAAAGTTCTCTTCCATACCTTCCAACTTTAGCATCATTGAATATTGGCTCTAATCCCCTTCCAACCTCAAACCTGTATTCCCTGTCTTCAACAGCTATCAATAACAACAATCCATTATTCTTGTCTTTTGCTCCTAGTTTTCCTTCAGCTAACTTAAAGGCAGCATCCTCTATCGGCTTGCCTTCCAATGAGTTTATAGTTACAACTGCAACCTGCGCAAGTCCTGCATTATACAACTGCTGTGAAATCTGTTCTATCCCTTGTTTTTGGCTTCCCAGTACATTTGCATAGTCATTCACAAATCCGGTAATCTCTTGTGCAAAAACACCGTTGACAACAACAGTAAGGAATATCAAGACTAAGAGATGATGCCTCATTTTCATACAAAATAGTAATATTTCGTCATTTAAAAACTATGGGTTTTAATCCTGGTTTTCTTTTTCTTGAAATTGATATTTTAATCAAAGGATCATTGATTTGATTTGGTATTTCTGAGTATCGACTTTATCTTTGAAACAAACAATGCTGCTTTGGTTCTAAGTTGCTCAACTTCAGGTTTATCAAATTTTGTTTTTGTTGAATAAGTTGCATCTTCCCCTGAATAATGTTGTCATTTTATTAACGATTGTTGCAATTATTTGAACATTTATACACCTTCCCCTTTTCCCGGGTATATATCATAAAGAAATGGGCCGAGGAGGACTTTCAATTACCCTTTTCCGATACAACGCTTTTGTCAAAAGGGTTGTTTTTGAACCTCCGACCTCCACCTTGTAAGGGTGATGTCATGACCGTTGTCCACACCTTCTTTGGTCAAGCTTTCTTTCAAAGAAAGGTTGTTCTAGACCACCGGCCCATAACAAATAGTCACAGAAGGGGCTTATTTAAAGATTTTGCATTATTTTACAATCGAATCATTAACAGTGCTTGGCTCGTTATAAGCCAGGAATTCATTTAAAGAAGGAACTAAATTTTTTCCATTAAGGAAGAAATAACAAACCCCTCTTGAATGATAAGAATCATCTCCAACAATCCACTCTGATTTTTTCTCTTTTTCAGCAATATCTTTTGCCTTTTCCATTTCATCATAAGTCAGCCTTCCATTTTCATATCTTCCCTTATGAGAAAAAAATATGTCAATGAAGGATTTTTTCAAGCTATCTTTGTCCATCTCAGGATTATAACTTACAGTATCCGTTAGTATACTTCTTATTTCATCTGTATGTTGTTGCAATTTGTGTCCATTAACCTTTAATACATCAAGCATGATATCAATATCAGAGATATGATGTCTTATAGATCCTTGTGCAACCACTGCCATATTAGGCCTTATAACCTGCCCTGAATTTCCTAAGGTCTTGTGATACGGATCCATGACAACAAGATTGTCCGGCTGATAAAACCTTGCAGGTATGTTCATTTTATTTAATGTCTCAACAGCTATGTCGCAGAATGATTTTCTTAGATAAGTCACATCAGATGTCAATTTCTTTGTTGAAGCAATTGCAGAAAAAACAAAATATCCTTCGTCTATATAAACAGCCTGTCCACCAGAATGTCTCCTCACAATTCCAACACCATGTTTCCTGCAGGCCTTTTCATCAACATCCAGCCTGTAATTCTGGCTTCTTCCCAAAGAAACTGTAGGTTCCCATTCAGTTAAAAGCAGTGTAGGTGGTGATTTTCCAGCTGTAACATAATCAAAAATTGCCCTTTCTGCTGCAATGTTAGATATTCCATCCTTCCTGCCTAATTCAATGACCCTCCAGATATATTTTTCCAAACTCATCACCATAAAAACAACAGTTAATTATTAATATCTTTTGGTTTCTATTCAACCATCAATAAATCAGGATCTTCCAGGTGTTCAATCATCGAGTTGACAAACCTCGCTGTTTCAGCCCCATCAACGATCCGATGGTCAAACGTGACAGACAGTGGCAGTATTTTCCGTGTCTCGATCTGTCCGTGTATTACCCTCGGCCTCTCAACAATCTTTCCAATCCCAAGAATTGCGCATTCCCCAGGATTTATCGCGGGCGTTCCAAACAACCCTCCAATAGATCCATAATTAGTTATCGTGAATGTTCCTCCCTTAAGATCTCCAATGTCAAGCTTTCTCTCTCTTGCTTTCTCTGCCATCTCTTCAATCTCTTTTGCAATGTCCATCATGCCTTTGTGATCGGCTCCTTTGATAACAAATACCAATAATCCATCAGGCGTGTCAACTCCAATCCCTATATTGTAATATTTCTTCACGATAATCTCCTGCGTTCCATCGTCCAATTTCTCAAGTGAAGAATTAAGGTAAGGATGCTTCTTCAGTCCAGCAATCAATGCCTTGATCACAAATGGAAGGTAAGTCAATTTCACTCCATCTTTTGCAGCCTTGAGCTTTTCCTTTTCTCTTACAGCAAAAAGATCGCTTATGTCTGCCTCGTCCATATGAGTCACAGAAGCAGTTTCATTAACAGATTCCATCATATTCTGTGCAATAGTTTTTCTCATGCCCCTTAAAGGAACATGCTCAACATACCCATACATGTCATACTTCTTCATGATTCTCGGTGCGCTTGTCTCTGGAATCTTCACAGCCTTCTTCACATCCTCTTCTGTTATCTGCCCTTCAGCTCCTGTGCCTTTGATGTTATTCAGATCAACCTTCAGCTGCTCTGCAAGCTTTCTCACCTTGGGCATCGCCTTTGCATTGCTCTCTGCAGCCTTCTCCTCAAAAATATCCTTCTTTCCATACAAAACATCTTCAGCCTCCTCCAGGAATCCAACAACAGAAACAGATCCTTCTTTTTTCTTCTCAACATTTTTCACCAATTCTCCGCCGTCTCCAATAGTCATCATCACCTCTCCAACCTTCACAGTAGAACCTTCAGCAACCCTCAGCTCAATCACAGTTCCAGATTTAGGAGATGGCATGTCAACAACAGCCTTGTCAGTCTCGATCTTCCCGACAATCTGGTCTTCCTTTATCTTGTCTCCAGGCTTCACAAGCCACTTCACAATCTCTCCCTCAGTTATTCCCTCTCCAACATCCGGAAACTTGAATTCATATGCCATCAGAAATTCATCACCTTCTTCACAGCCAGTTTTATCCTGAATGGATCCGGCATATAATGATTCTCAAGCATGTACAACGGCATCACAGTGTCAAATCCAGTCACTCTTTCTACAGGAGCCTCCAATGATAATAAGGCGCGTTCATTTATTATCGTGCTTATCTCGGCAGCCATCCCGCATGTTCTTGGCGCTTCCTGCACAATCACAGCCCTTCCTGTCTTCTTTACAGAATTTATTATCGCGTCAGTGTCAAACGGAAACAAAGTCCTCAAGTCAATTATCTCGCATGAAATCCTTTCATTCTTCAGCTCATCAGCAGCTTTTTCTGCTTCTCGCACCATAGCCCCATAGCATATTATTGTCACATCATTCCCATTCATTCTCACATCAGCCTTTCCTAATGGAATTGTGTACTCATCTGTTGGCACCTCTTGTCTTATTGCTCTGTAGATTCTTTTAGGCTCCATGAACACAACAGGATCAGGATCCCTTATCGAAGAAATCAATAACCCCTTGGCATCATATGGCGTGGAAGGAATCACAACCTTCAATCCAGGCGTATGAATATAAAAACTCTCCCAGCTGTCAGAATGATGCTCCAATGCCCTTATTCCCCCGCCGTAAGGAAACCTTAACACTAATGGGCATGTGAACCTTCCCCTTGAGCGTGTCCTGATGCGTGCCGCATGCGAAATCAGCTGGTCAAAAGCAGGATGCACAAACCCGTCAAACTGAATCTCTGCAATTGGCCTTAATCCATTGACAGCCATTCCTATGGATGTTCCCATTATTCCAGATTCAGAAAGCGGCGTGTCAATCACCCTTGCCTCTCCGAATTTCCTCTGCAGTCCGACAGTTACCCTAAACACTCCTCCTTCCCTTCCTACATCCTCTCCAAGCACAACAGTCTTTTCATCCTTTTCCATCTCCTGGTGCAGTGCAAGGTTTATCGCTTCGACAATGTTCAATTCAGGCATTTGTCTTTCCTCTCAATTCAGTTATCTTTTTTAATTCATCAAGCTGTTCTTTCAATTGCAATGGCATCTCCTTGAAGGTATATTTGAAAATATCCTCAATCTGCATCCTGTTTCTCATCTCCTCTGCCTTGCTTACAGCAGTTGCAACCATCTCCTCAGCATTCTTTCTTATTGCTTCCTCTTTCTCATCTGCCAATATCTTCTTCTTCCTGAGATAAGCGCTGAACCTCTTTATCGGATCCTTTTTCTCCCATTCCTTCACCTCTTCGTCGCTCCTGTAAAGCGTCGGGTCATCTGATGTTGTATGGGGGCATAGCCTGTAAGTGAACATCTCAATGAAGCTTGGCCCATTTCCCTTGTAGGCATGCTCCAGTGCAGCCCTTGTTGCAGCACATACAGCCAGCACATCATTCCCATCTACCTGTATCCCGGAAAATCCATAGGCAAAAGCCTTCTCAGCTATTGTCTTGGAGGCTGTCTGCCTGCTTCTCGGAACAGATATTGCATATTGGTTGTTCTGGCACACAAAAACAGTCGGCGTTTTCATAACTCCAGCTAAATTCATCGCCTCATGGAAATCTCCCTCTGAAGTCCCTCCATCCCCTAAGAATGTTACAGCTGCAACCTTCTCTTTCTTTATCTTTGCAGCCCATCCTGCTCCTACAGCATGCAGTGTCTGCGTTCCCACAGGAACAGAAATCGGAAAGACATTCAGGTCATCAGGCATCCTGTTCCCTTCTTCGCTTCCCATGAACAACAGGAAAAAAAGATGCAGCGGCATTCCTCTTATCAGCATAGCTCCAGTCTCCCTAAAAGAAGGAAACAGCCAGTCATTCTTGTCCATCATCAGTCCAACACCAACCTGTGCTTCTTGTCCAGTTACCTGCGCAAAAGTCCCCATCCTTCCTGAGCGCTGCAGGCTTAATGCTTTAGCATCAGCTGTTCTTGTTGTGATCATTGCTTCAT
>CAYITV010000024.1:0-2570 GCA_964366285.1 Candidatus Woesearchaeota archaeon
TTTCATATCAAAATCATGCGGGAGCGGGTCTTTCCACAAAAAGGTGCCTGATTTTGCATATAGTGCTGATGATAAATTTGTTTCCGGCCTATTGCGAGGATACTTCGATGGAGACGGCAACTTCCATGCTGACAGGAAGATGATAAGGGTATCTTCAAATTCGCGTGAATTGCGCGATGGCATTGCCTTGCTGCTTTCAAGATTCAGGATATTCTCATTTAAAACTACTGACAAGAAGGACCAACATTGGCTGTTGATACCTTACAAGTATGCGCCCCTGTTCCTGCAATTCATCGGCTCTGACATAGACTACAAGCGAAACGCACTTGAACAGCTAGCAGAAAGAGCAAAACATTTCTGGAACAGAATGTCACAGGATTACACTGACATGATCTCCGGGTTTGGAACTTTATTGTATGACACTGCCAGGAAGGTTGGTATGATGACGCGACACGTGAACAACTTCACAAAGAGACAGAGAATAGGAAGGACAACGCTGTACCGCTACATCAAGAAATTTGAACAACTGGCAGAGAAGAAAGGAATTGATATAAAAAAAGAGCTTGCAGTAATGCAACGAATGTTCTTTTCTGATGTGATTTGGGATGAAATCAAGAGTATTGAACATGTTGATGCTGATGGATATGTGTATGACCTAAGCGTTCCTGGGCTGGAGACATTCACAACTGCCGAGGGAGTGATTACCCACAACACTCTAAACGTATTCCACTTTGCCGGCGTTGCTGAAGTCAGCGTTACGCAGGGACTGCCGAGACTGATTGAGATACTTGATGCAAGAAAAGAGATAAGCACACCATCGATGGAGATATTCCTGAAGAGTCCACTGAACAAGGATTCGAAGGAAGTGAAAAGAGTGGCTGGGTTGATCAAAGAGACGAAGCTTGGAGAGATTGCAGCTTCATTTTCCATAAACTTGAACAAGATGCAGATTGAGATTGAGATGGACAAGGCAATGATGAGGGATCTGAAGATAACTGATGATTATGTTGAAAGAACACTGACTGAAAGCCTGAAGAATGCGAAGGTGAAGAACCAAGATGGAGTAATCGTACTAAAGGTTGAGACTGAAGAGAATGAACTGATGGAAACTTACAAGCTTAAGGAAAAGGTAAAGGATCTGTACATCAAGGGAGTAAAAGGAATAGAACAGGTACTTCCTGTTAAGAATAATACTGAATTTGTTATCATAACATCTGGATCCAATCTAAAGGACGTGATGGAGATTGACGATGTAGATGAGACAAGGACAACAACGAATGATGTGTTTGAAGTATTGGCTGTGCTTGGAGTAGAGGCTGCAAGGCAGATAGTGATCAATGAGGCATCAAAGGTCATTGAGGACCAGGGATTGGATGTTGATATAAGACACATAATGCTGATTGCCGATGCCATGACCACATCTGGAGACGTCAAGGGAATAACAAGGGGCGGAATAACGGGTGAGAAGAAATCAGTACTTGCAAGGGCAAGCTTTGAGACGCCTATGAAGCATATCGTGAATGCCTCCTTAGTCGGAGAAGAGGATGAATTGAACTCTGTGATTGAGAATGTGATGCTTAACCAGCCTGTACCTGTAGGAACTGGGCTGCCTGATCTAGTGGCAAAGATGAGAGAATTGTTCGGACCAGGTGTTGGGTTGAAAAGCGAAAAGAAGGCAGAGGCAAAGGGCAAGAGCGAGGACAAATGAGCTTACCAAAATTACGTGACGCACTTAAGAATCAAAAATTGATATATGGGACAAGAGAGACATTGAGGAATATTAAACTTGGCAAGGCAAAGGCTGTTTTTCTTGCCAAAGACTGCAATGAAACTACTAAAAACAGCATCGCATATTACTCTAAACTAAAGAAGATTGACATAATTCAGATGGAGCATGGCGGGAAAGAGATTGCGCAGTTATGCAAGAAGAATTTCCCTGTAAGCGTTTTAAGCTATTAATCATGATGCTTGGCGGAAAGCTTGACCAGAAACTCATCGGATACATTACTACCTTTGAGAATTTCACAAAAGCAAGGGTGAAGGATGCTTTTGTTGCTGATGACACTATTGTTTTCATTGTTGAGAGCGGAGATGCTGGAAAGGCTATCGGAAGAAGGGGAATGAACATAAAGAGACTGAGTTTTTTGCTGAAGAAGAAGATAAAGGTTATTGAATTAAGCACCAAAGTAGAGGATTTTGTGAAGAATGTGCTGGATCCGCTGCAGGTTGACGGGATTGAGATGAAAGAGAACAATATTGTGCTTTCTGTCAAGGAGACTGGAATGAAGGGAAAGGTCATTGGGAGAAATGGAAAGAACCTTCATTTCTTGAATGGTCTGCTTGAGAAGTATTTCCACTGCAAGGCGATTGTCTCTTAAGATTATAATGTTTCTTTCACTCTCTTTAACTGCTGAACCTTCTGAAGCGTTTTCTTGATCTTCTTTTCAACATTTTTGAGCTTGATCTGGACAGTTTTGAATGTCTTTAATTTCCTGTTGAATGTGGAGATTGAGGTTGAGCGAGTACGGACTTTGATGATTTTATCGTCTTTCTTTTCATGAATGAATGAG
>CAYITV010000024.1:2580-9270 GCA_964366285.1 Candidatus Woesearchaeota archaeon
AAGTATCTTTCAGCTATTGGACCGCAGATGCTTAAATCACGGGGATTATTGATCCAGCGCCTGTTTTTTTGCGACGGCTTTATGCGCGTGACAACAACCAGCATTGCTAGGTGACCTTCATGCATGGACATCAATTCTTTTTTGTCGTGCCTTGACAGCATCTCAGGACCGTTGGGGTGGGAATGGTAATCTCCTATGACCTTGTGGGTTGTCAAAAATGCAAGAATGCTGTTAATTCTCTTTTCGCGCAATGCATCAATGCTCGCGTATTCATAATCTCTTTTTGCAGTAAGATACGGGACTGCACGAGTGATGCGGTACATATCTCCAGACTTTGCGCCAAGAAGGATGCCGAAGGTCTCTCTTGAAAAGACTTCAATGCTTGACAGAATAAGACTCATCAAAGCGTCTGTGCTGACTACCACCTCTTTCATATGAACAAGAGAATAATGAAAGTATTTAAGCCTTATTCCTCAGAATTTTCCTCTGCCTCTTCCCTCTTCAGGCCTTTCCTATCCCTTATCTTTGCAATTACCTTTTCCTGCAATTCACGCGGAAGGCGCTCGAACATCTGGTCAACAAGGTAATGGCTGCCTCTTCCTGACGTGGCGCTTCTAATGTCGTTGCTGAAGCCGAACATCTCTGCCACTGGCAATTTTGCCTTTATGACTGCCTGGTCCTCGTGCTGCTCCATGTCCATAAGCTGGCCGCGCTTGTTCTGGATCAGCCTGCTTATCTCTCCGATGTAATCCTGAGGGGCCTCGAACTGCATTACCTGGACTGGCTCGTACATTGAGGCTCCAGCCTGCATCATTGCACCCTTTATTGCTAAGCGGACTGCCGGCAGGACCTGGGCTGGGCCGCGGTGGATGGCATCTTCGTGAAGCTTACAATCGACTAATGTGACTTTCAATCCGACACATGGCTCACGGCACAGAGGACCTTCGCGCATCACCTGCTCAAATCCCTCATCCACCATCTCCTGGACTTCCCCTATTGCAACAATACCGCGGGTGCCGTCGATCAGGATATTGCAGTTGTATATGTCACGAACTTTTCTTCCTTCTTTTACTGGTATGCCGAGCTTTTCCAACTGCTTGTAAAGATTAGGATCATTCTTCTTGACACGGCCTTCAGATATTGTACCGTCTTTTATTGCCTGATAAATTGCCTTGTCCAAGGGCTCGACTATGATGTAGAACTTGTTGTGCTTGTTTGGAGATTTACCTTCAACTTCAGGGCTTTTCTTTTCTATTGTTTCCCTGTAGACAACTATTGGTTCTCCTGTCTTTACCGGGAAGCCGCGCTCTTCTTTGATCCTGTTTTCTATGATTTCAAGATGCAATTCTCCCATGCCGTGGATTAAATTTTCTCCTGTCTCGAGATTGATTGTTACCTTGACTGACGGATCTTCCTTTGCAACCTTCTTGAGGATTTCCACCAGCTTCGGAAGATCCTGGGGCTTGTCAGGCTCGATTGACTTTGTGATGACTGGCTCGAATATGTGCCTCATCTCCTCGAATGGGTGTTCTGGTTCTAGCGTTATTGTTTCTCCTGCTGATCCTGAGATTCCTCCAAGAGCGCACACGTTTCCTGCCACGACTTCTCCAATCTGCTCTGGCTTGATGCCTTTGTACATGAAGACCTGGGCTATTCTTTGGTACTGCTTTGCGTTGTTGAGATAAACCTGCATGCCTTCCTTTACTGTGCCTGAGAATAATCTTCCAGCAGACATCTCCCTTCCGAACCTTGGATCTATTGTGATTCTTGTTATGACAAATGCTGGCTTTCCTTCGGGATTGCAGCTGATCAAATCTTTACCTAATGGTGAATCCAATTCTCCGCGCCAGATGTGGGGGATCCTGTATTTTTGGGCTTCGATCGGATTTGGAAGATGCTTGATGACCATGTCCAATATAACTTCGTGGACAGGGGCATTTTTCCAGACCCATGCCTGAATTTCTTCTTCTGGCTTGCCGCTCCTGTAAAGCTCGATTACTTCCTTGAAGTTGACGTTATTCTTCTTCATGTATGGAATGCTCAATCCCCAGTTCTCCCTTGCCGAGCCGAATGCAACGCTGCCGTCCATGATGTTGACTTTCCACTTTTCCTTGAATTCAGGCTCTGCAATTCTTTCTATCAAGCGGTTGAATTCAAGAATTACTTTTGTGAAGCGCTCCTGCATCTGCTCGGGAGTTAATTTTAATTCGTTTATGAGGCGGTCGACCTTGTTGATGAACAAGACTGGCTTGACTCTTTCGCGAAGAGCCTGCTTGATAACTGTTTCTGTCTGAGGCATGATGCCTTCAACAGCACAGATTAATACTACTGTGCCATCAATAGCACGCATGGCCCTTGTTACATTGCCGCCGAAATCAACGTGACCTGGCGTGTCGATAAGATTAATAAGGAATTTCTCGCTGTTGTGCTCGTGAGTCATTGATACGTTGGCTGCATCGACTGTCAATAATCTTTCCTGCTCGTCCTTGTGCTGCCAGGTAGTCATACCCTTTTCCAGGGAGCCGGCTGCTGCTTCGCTCATGAGACCTGCTGCTGCGAGAAGGTTGTCTGTTAGCGCGGTTTTTCCATGATGTATATGGGCAGAGGTGCAGATATTACGAATGTTGATTGGTTTCCGCATTAAATGCTTGAATTCTTCTATAGTGGTAGTTGTTCCCATATATGAGTAAAATGCTTGAAAAAACGTTTATAAAGCTTTTTGTCCTCTTTTTTGTTTATCGTGCAGCGTCTGCCTGCCTTTCCAATTCCAATTTCTTAGACATTGCAGAACTCTTTTGATCGTTTTGATATGCGAGAATTATCTCATCCGCAAGTGCATCAGAAGCCTTTGTCTTTTTTCCGAAGCTTTTTTGATATGCGCCTTGAGTAAACATTCTCAATGTCAAGTCAATCCTTCTTTGAGGACTGCAGTCAACAGCCTGAGGGTAGCGCGCACCGCCATATTCTATAGTTGTGATTTCATCACGCGGAGCCGCATTCTCTATTGCTTTCACAAAAACCTGAATAGGATTAACTTTTGTTTTTGCTTCTATTGTGAGGAAGGCTTTTTCAACAATCTTGAAAGCAGTAAGGCTCTTTCCGCCGCAGATGCCGCTTGTAAGCATGTGCTTCTTTCCGCGATGGCCTGGAACCATCAGCCTGTTCATAAGACGCTCGATTATATTATATTTATTTTTATGGAATTGCGTGGAAGCGTGCCTTCCTGAGCTTCTTGGTATATACACATTGCTGAGATTGATGTATGGCTTAAGGCCAGGATCATTGATTTGGATATTAGAAGTATCCCAGCGTCCCATAAGCTTGAATTGAATCATCTTCTACCTTTCTCTATCCTGCCCTTGAGCAATGCGTCAAGGCTTTGATCATTCACTTTGATGACCTGCCATCTAACACCCGGCAAGTCACCCTTTGTCCTTCCCATCTTGCCGCCGATGCATTCGATGATGACTTCATCATGCTCATCTATCTTCTTGATTGCTTCATTTCCCGGAGCGAAAACAGTAACCTGTTTGCCGTTTTTTGTTAATTGGACAAAGACGCAGTTAGAAGTTAGAAACCCGTTAGCGAAGAAATTATGATTATCTGACTTAGTTGTTATATCCCGCACGTCTTCTTCCTTTATCTCTTCTATATGTTCTATAGTTTCCCACACTAATCCCTCACTAAGCCCATCAGTAACTCTCTTTTGCCAGTGTTCAAATTTTGGCATTCCTTTATTTGGGATCTTTATGTTTTCAGCTTTTGTCTTTTTTCTTAGCCAATAGCCTACACATTCTTTCGTTAATCCTTCTAGAGCGAGATCCTTCACAGCTCTGCTAACTGAATGCCCATTGTTCACCAATACTTTTATCTCTTTCATTGCAGTTTTTCTTTTTTCTATTATACACTTTTTAGTCAGCAAGTATTCGTACATATGACACGCCTGCGCCTGCCTTTTTGGTGAATAAGCATATCCAATATTCCCATAGAGTGTTAATAAAGAATTGAGATCTGACGGCAACCAAAAAAGGTATTGTATTGTTCTTGTTCCATCTTTTCTTTTAAACTCTGCTCTTGGCACTATTGCATTTATTTTAATACCAAATTCCAGCAGCCATCTTCTCAGTGAATCCGCGAATTTATCGATTGAAATGTCTTTTAGCTTACTAATAGCAAACTGCGGTTGCAGGGGTGTTGTCTGATGTTTTCTTTTATCTATGTTAGGTTTTACTAATTCTGACCCAAAATATGCCTTCAGGAACTCCTTTTTTATCCATTTTGGTACATTGTCCAAACATGCAGGCAATGAGTAATTCACTAATGCTTTATCTCCAAGAGGGACGCCTAATGCCAGGAGCAATAATGCGAAACTTTTAGACGTCAATCGAAATTGATAGGATGTTCCCTTTATAATATGAATGCCTTTGCTGGACTCTACATAACTTTTTGTTGTGCTCTTTATTACTGGCGAAATATAAAACCCTAAATCTAGAATATCCCCCTTGATTTCTTCTAGTTCTTCTTTTCTTCCAGAAAATACAATCTTATATCTCAATGAGTTTGCTGCTTGATCTTCATATATTCCTCCATCACCAAATAAATGGCCTAATATTCTCATTATTTTTGCTATCTTTTCATTTGATGCCTTAAATGGCAACAGCCCTTTCTCTTCAAGTTCTCTGTACACTTTAGCGATTTTTGTGTTTGGCGGAGCAACACTCTCAATATCACTTTTTGTCACAATTACTGCATCACAGTGTTCGTACTCAATAGACTCATATGGATAAACAGCCAAACGTTTGCCTTTTGTTAAGTATCTCGCATCTTGAATGCCGGTTTCAGTATAAAATGGATGATCTTGTGTTGCTATAATCTCTCTTCCAGTCTCTTTTGTTTTTATTTTATATACCTTATCCTGCTGTTTTTGTGTATTAAATTTCATATATGCGCTTATTGCTGTTGGTTCTATTTTCTTTTTATTTTTTGCGTAGGATAATACTTGGCAGTTATACTTATGAAGATCTTTTATTTTTATGTAAGCACCATCGATTAAGATCTTTGTTTCTGGTGCAACACATTTGCGCATACCTGAGCATGGCTGTTTAGCTTCAACCTGTCTTTTTTCTAAAACTATGGCTTTGGCTTGTGATGCCCCTTCTAAAGGGTCAGATTTCAACTTTAGGTTTAGAGTTCTGCGGACGAAATCATAATCATTCCATCTGAACTGACGCCTTCGCTTCTTAAGCTTCATTCCGGTGCCTAGGCCTCGTGGTTTCCTTCCCATAGCAAAGAGAATTCCTTGCGGTTCGTTTATAAACGTTTCGTCGTTGCTGTTCGGAGGCTTTATAAGTTCATTTTTCAGTAGGTTATATATGGTAACATACAAACAAAGATGTTTTCTCTGCAAGAAGAACTGGGCGTTGGTGAGGTCTGGAAGAAGCAGGTTTGCTGTCTGCGTTGACTGCGAGATGAAGACTGTAAACGAGCCTGTGGAAGATGCCAAGTTTGTCAAGATGTTTACCATCCCTTTGGATTGGTATAAAGAGAATCCATTCTTGAGAAGCGTGAGATACCAATATGGGAGATTTGGAGACTTGAGCGACAAGCAGATTGAGGCTTTCAAGAAGACTGTGAAAGAGATGAAGGGGCAGAAGAGCGTTAAAAGTGCACTGAAAACAATTA
Source organism: Candidatus Woesearchaeota archaeon (assembly GCA_964366285.1). Classification (GTDB taxonomy): domain Archaea; phylum Nanobdellota; class Nanobdellia; order SCGC-AAA011-G17; family UBA489; genus CAYJXC01. The sequence goes on from CAYITV010000024.1 coordinate 8,263, forward strand.
GAAGCGATGGCAAATAATAACATAAAAAAAGAAGCAATAGAAATCAATCCTCAATTTAAAACGGCACTAGATTTTCTAGAAAAAACAAATGAAAATGTTTTTATAACTGGGAGAGCAGGGACTGGAAAATCAACATTGCTTAATTACTTTAGAAATTTCACAAAAAAAGAAGTGATTGTCCTTGCCCCAACAGGCGTTGCAGCCGTGAATATAGGCGGGATGACTATTCACTCGTTTTTCCATTTCAAACCAGACGTGACATTACAGAAAATAAAAAAGCTCTGGGGAATGATGAATCAAATGTATAAAGCAGTTGATATGATTATTATTGATGAAATTTCCATGGTGAGAGCAGATTTGCTTGATTGTGCAGACAAGTTCCTTAGGCTCAACGGAAAAGACAGCCGCAAGCAGTTTGGCGGGATTCAGATGGTTTTTATTGGAGATCTTTATCAGCTTCCTCCAGTTGTGAGTGAAAAAGAAAAAGAGGTTTTTCGAACAGAGTATAAAAGTCAGTATTTTTTTGATTCCCAGGTATTTGAAAATCTTCCAGTAGAGTTTATAGAATTGGAGAAGGTATACCGCCAAAAAGATGATAACTTCATAAAATTGTTGAATGCCATCCGTAATAAATCTATAACAGAGAATGAGCTTGTGGAGATTAATAAGCGACTAAACCCTCAATTTGAACCAACAGAAGATGAATTCTACATTACCTTGACCACTACAAATAAATTATCGGACGAGATTAATTCAAGGAGACTTGGGAAGATACAATCCGAGCTTTATACTTTCAAAGGAATAGTCAGGGGGGAATTTGATAGATCTTATTTTCCAACAGCAGAAGAACTGTATTTAAAGGCAGGCTCTCAGATAATGATGCTTAATAATGACAAGGACCACAGATGGGTTAATGGATCTGTAGGTAAGATAATAGAAATAGTACGAGATGAGAAGGAAAAATATTCCATAATTGTGGAATTATCCGATGGAAGCATTGTGAAAGTT
>CAYITV010000025.1:0-9193 GCA_964366285.1 Candidatus Woesearchaeota archaeon
TATTAAAAAGCGCGCAAATATTCTTAGTTGCGACATATCCGGGGAGATAAAAAATGATGAACAAAAAGAAGATTTGGATGATTGCATTTTACTTAACTATAGCCGTCATTCCAATCTCAATCGTTGACGCGCTGGGAATATCGCCTGCTGTAACAACTATTGATTTTGAGCCTTCTGAAACCTATGGAGGAAGTTTTACACTGTATAATCATGGAGGCAGCCAAATTGGGGTTTCATTATTGGCCTTTGGAGAACTGGCAGGTTACATTGAAATCCCAAACCAAATAACAATAAAACCTGATTCCCAAGAGGTTGTAAATTATAAACTATCCTTGCCTGCATCGATGGAATATGGCTTTCACAAGGCAGAGATAATGGCTGTTGAGAATACTCCACAATCTGAAGGAGAAACTGTGATAGGCGCGAAGATTGCAGTTGTAACACAGATAAAGGTTCTTGTGCCTTATCCTGAAAAATACGTTAATGCCGAGATTATGGTTGATGAAAAAGAGGAAGAGATATGGTTTATGATATCACTTGCAAATATAGGCAATGCAGACATAGAGAATGCATATGCGAGCATAGCAATAGAAGACCAGACAAGACTGATTGAAAGAATAACAACTAATTCTGTCAATATCGCAGTGAAGGATAAAAATATGATTCATGCAGTGTCCAAACAGAATCTCCAGCCAGGGGATTACAAGGCAACAGCGACTGTTAACTATGACGGGAAAGAGAATGTTGTAGCAAGGGATTTCCAGATAAAGAAAGAAAGATTGATTTTGTTAAAGGAATTCAGTGTTCAAAATTCAGAGGAGACCCCAGTAAGATTTGATGTAACAATTGAAAACCTTGCAAACAAGGAGATGAAGGACGTTGTATTGGATCTGAGCATAATAGATGCCAGCCAGAATGTGGTTGAAAACTTGAAATCCGCGCCATTAGACTTAAAACCAAAGGAGCAGATCAGCATTCCAATGTATTGGGATTATCAGGTTACTGGAGATGAGGTTTATAAGGCTAACCTGATGATAAATGGTATGGGATATAGCCTTGAAAAAAGCATAGAATTTGGTGCCAGAGGCTTGATAACATCTGGTATAAATGAGCCCGTTATCAGCGTGAAAGAACCTGACAAATCCTTGAGTAACAACTGGTTTTTTGGCATTGGAGGAATTCTTTTCATAATCATAATTTCAGCAGTATTAATATACAAAAAAAGGAGTTTCAACAAAGATAAAGTTTATAAATAAGCAGGTTAGGATATAAATATCAATGGCAGAAAGAAAAGAGGACTTATCTAATTTTAAAAAGGAACTATCAAATAATATACTAGTGATGATACTGGTTGTGATAATATTTGTTTCTATAATCGGCACTATGATTGTTGTGCAAACCATAGAGCAGTTTAAGGATGCTAGAGAAGTAGTGGTAATTACACAACCTGTTAATGGCTTTGGAACTGTTGGATTAACGATACTTCCAACTGAAGAAAGTGATGAAGAGAATGGTGGTAATAAATGAAGCAGGTTTCTGACAGGACAGTATCTTTGCTCCTTGCATTAGCAATATTATCTGCTGTCGGCGGATTAGTTACTATACTTATAGAAACTGGCGGGGATTTAGAATTGCTTACTGGGCTTGCAACAACACAAACTGCAGTTGTGAATGTTACAATACAAGGACTTTCTGCAATAACAATAAGCCCGAGCAGCATAGTTTTTGATACTGGGACATTGACTGCTGGCGCTGCTGCAACTCCAGTAAATACAACTGCAAATGCTGCTAATGCTAATCCGAGCACGTTTTCTGAGCCAGGACCGCTTAATGTGACTAATGATGGAAACACTAATTTGAACATAACAATAAATGGAACGCTTCCGGCTGTTTGGCTGGGTGCTGGCTCGACATATGAATGGGCTGGCAATGCCGGGGTTGAATCAACTTCCTGTCCAGCAACGAACCTTACAACTGCCAGAACGCCTTTCAGCAATACACTAACGCGAGTATGTGCGAACCTCACATTCAGTGATGGGGCAGACCAGGTCAGTATACACATATTCCTGAACATTTCAAATTCAGCTACTGCTACAGAGCATGTTGATCCCGCAGTGCTGATAAGGGCAGATGCGTGTACTGGGCCGTGTTGATTCTTTTAGTTAAGCTTAAATAATCTTATCCTGTTATGTTATTACATGAAAAGAGGATTGATTCTTCTTATTAGCATGTTGTTTATTATTGCCTATACAAAAGAAATTTCTGCCATAGGACTGTCTCCTTATAGCCTAAAAATCCCATATGCTGCTGGAGAAAGCGTGAATGTGAGCATTTCCTTGATTAATAACGCGAAAGAATTAAGGAACGCCACTCTGCAGGTTGGTGGTGAGGATGCTCAGTGGGTAGAATATCCTAAGGAGTATTATTTTTTAGATGCAGGCACCTCAAAAGAGATCATTTTAACCATTAATTTCCCTCAGGATGCAGAACCTGGCATGCACAGAATTAGCTTAACAGCAAAGGAGATGCCTTCAAGCATCAAAGGCACAGGGATATCTGTCTTTGGAGAGGTAAGCGGAACTATAGACATAATGGTCCCTTATCCTGGGACTTATGCCCAGATATCTGTAAGCGGCAAGAATACGAATGTTGATGAGCCTATGCAACTGGAAGTTAATGTCAATAACCTTGGCAAGAGGACTATAGAACATATGATAATCTCTGTTGTTACATATGACAAAAACCAAATGGAGCTTGAAAGGATTAGCGAACCTTTAGAATCAATTCAGCCAGGTGAATCTCGCAACCTTAAAATTCCATTGAAAAGCCAGCTTTACCATGCAGGGGACTATATAGCAGTTGTCTCTGGAAGATATGGTGTTTTAATAATAAATGAAGAGATATTTGAATTCAGGGTAGGACATCTTTTTGTTAACGTATCGAATGTCGTGTTCTTGCAGCAATCCGGCGGTTTGTACAGGGTTTCATTTGATGCACGAAGCGAATGGAATGCAGCGATTGAAAATGTTTATGCAACTGTTGAGATTTTTGATGAGAATGAACAACAGATTAATATACTAAAAACTCCAAGCATAAACCTTGGACCTTGGGAAAAGAGCACAATATCGACATTCTTTGATGCAACAAATCTTATAGAAGAAGTTTACAATGCAAAAATAACACTTTTCTACAATGAAAAAACAACGATAATCGATGTGCCATTTAGCAAAATGAAACCAACACAGGATTTTTCTGGATCTGCTTTTGTATTTGTGATAATTTTAGTATTAATATTCATAATTGATTATTTATGGATGAAAAATAAAAAGGGGAATAAACCCCCGAAAGACATAAACTATAGGTTGTAAGATGCATAAGAAGAAATTACATCTAACTTTGATTGTTTCATTAATCTTAATGATTACTGCATTCATCTCACTTATCGTTTATTTCATTTATGCTTACGATCTGACTGTGATACCATTGAAGATAAGAGTCGCAAGCCATGTAGGGTTTGGAATAGGGAATGAGGGCGTTGATTTCGGGACTACACTGCCTGGCGGGACTGTTGAAAGAACATTTACCTTAAAGACTAAGGAAGAGGCTAGGATAACCTTTTATATAAAAGGCCTGGATTTTGTTTATGTCACAAAAGATGAGATTTATGCTAAGCCAAACAGCGTTGAGAATGTTGGTCTGATAGCTAAGGTTGATGATAAAATGGCTGAGGGGACTTATGAGGGTAAATTATTTATTTTAGCAAAAAGGATATAAAAGCCAGGTGCGTGTTTAAAACCATGGGAAAAGAGGACAACAAGGTTTTTTTATTTATTGTTTTGGTTATTGTAGTATTACTGCTTGCAAACGCTATCTTTTCTTTCATCAGCGAGATCGGTAGCTATACTGGAAGGGCCACGTCACAAACTGCAACTGTAAGCATCACAATCAATGAAAGTGTGACTAATGCCACAACTACCAATGCAACATTGGGAGCAAGCCATCCTGGAGGGAAGCCTGCAAGGGATGTAGACTTGACTTTTATAACAATACCATCAATGTTTTTGGTAACTATAAATTATGGGGAATTGAGGACTGAAACATTGAGGATAAAGAACACCGGCGACTTGACTTTGTTGTTCACGCTTAGAACAAATAATGACAATATACTGATTGACAAGGATGCCTTTGTGTTAAGTCCAGGGGAAGAATCTGTTATAAAAGTAAGCATCAAAGGAATCAAACTAGGAATATTTACAGGAGTGATAACAATAAAAACTGATCTAAGCGAGAAAAAGATTCCTGTTGTTGTTGAGGTAGAAACGCCTGGGGCTGATTTTGGCGCTGAACTAATTGTTCCCAAGCAATTTAAATCCATCAAACCTGGATCTGAGATTTTTTCAACATTGAAATTGACTAAGCTTGCTGGAGGATTTGCTGAGATAACATATGTGATAATGAATGCCGGGAATGATATAATCTACCAGGAAGAAGAAGATATTGAGGTAGAAAATGAGTTGTCTGTTGACAGGACGATGAAAATACCATCTTTCATAACACCTGGGACATATGCATTTGGCGCGGTTGTGCATTACAAGGGTGAAACAAGAACAAAAGCACAGTTGATAACTTTGAAAGAATCGCCTAGAATAATAAAACCAACGCTGGAGCAGCCTGAACAATTAACCCCAAAGAAATCGACAATACTGATAGTAGTGATCTTGCTTATGGTAATAATCCAATATATCTTCAGGAGAAAAAGGATTAAACCTTCAAGCTGACTACCTTGCTGACGCCATTTTCCTGCATGCTTACGCCGTAGATTGCGTCTGCCTCTGAGATCATCATGTCGTTGTGGGAAATTAATATATATTGGGCTTTTTTTGAATATTTGGAGATAAGCTTTGACAGCAAATCAGAGTTTGTCTTGTCCAGGGCAGCATCAACCTCGTCCAATAAATAGAAATGGGCCGGCTGGTGCTCCTGTATTGCAAATATGAAGCCCAAGGCTGCCAAAGTCTTCTCTCCGCCGCTAAGGGACTTGATATCAAGATACTTATTTCCCACAAGACGGACAACAATGTCAACACCGCCATTAAGAGGATCCTCCTTGTTCTCTATTATCAAACTTGCTTCACCTTTTGTCGACAACTGCGAGAATATATCCGTGAAATTCTTTGCAAGAACGTTGAATGTCCTCATGAAGGTCTCTTTCTTTTTGCTGTCGATTTCATACATCATATGGAGAACATCATCCTTTTCCTTCTGAAGATTGCTTACCTTTTCCAGCAGCCTTTCATATTCCTTCCTAATGTCTTCATAAACCTCAAGGGCGCGCATGTTCACATTGCCAATCTGCTGCAGCATCTGCTCAAACTTCCTGATCTCATCCTTAAGCTTTTCCAACGAGATGTTCTGCCTCAATGGAACTCCCCTGAATTCCTCATATTCCCTGTCCAATGCCTCTCTTTCTGCTGTGAACTTTGCCTTTTCTATTGAGATGCTGTTTGATGTTTCTTGGATCTCTTCAAGAGAATGGTTCTCTTCCGAGATGTGGAGCTCTTCTTTCTGGATTTCCTCGCTCAACTTATTCCTGTGGCTGAACAAATCCTTGTAGTTCTGCTTGAACTGCGCTTCTTTCTTCTCCATGTCCTGAAGAGATGAGCTGTATTTCTTGATTGATTCGCTGAGCTTCTTTTCCTCTTCCCTGAATTCATTAAGATCCTTTTCCTGCTGCTTGAGGATCTGCCTTGTCTTTTCCTTTTCCGGGGCGTAGATGTTGTCTATCTGGAGCTGCATGTTCTTTAATTCAGTCTGCAATTGGACAATGTCTTCCCTTAGCTTAGATCTTTGCTGCTCAAGCTTTTCCAATGGTGACTGGCCTTTGATAGAAACATTTTTCCTCAACTGATCCCGTTTTTGCTTGACATTTGATAATTTTTGCTGGAGCTCATCAATCTGTTTTTCGAGCTGAGAATGTTGCTTGTAGATGGGATCATTTCTCAGTGAGGTTTCTTCTTCTCTAAGATTATCGATGTTTATGTCTCCGATGCTGCTCTTTATCTTGACTAGACTTCCTTCAAGTTCATTCTTTTCCCTGCGCAGCTGCTCTGTTCTTTTTTCCATATCTTCCTTTTTGTTCAATAACAAACTTTTTTTCTTTTCGAGAGAGGACAATAAATCCTTGATTTCCTGCAAGGCACCAGTGGCTTTCTTTTCCTGGAAATGCAGGCCTATGGCTCTTGTGCGGTGGCCCCCGATCATTGCCCCGCTTGTTTCCATAAGATCCCCTTCCAAGGTAACCATCCTTGCCTTTCCTATCCCGATTCTTCTTGCTGTCTGGATGTCATCAACAACCAATGTGGAGCCGAAGACGTGCGAGAAGATATCCTTGAATTTCTTGTCGAAAGCAATCAAATCCAATGCAGTGCCGTGGATGCCCCTGCCTTCCAATGGCGATATCGGCCTGCCTCTTATCTTGTTCAATGGAAGGAATGTGGCAACACCGCTTTTTTTCTCTTTCAGAATTTTTATGCACGATGTAGCAGTTTCATCGTTATCAACAACGATGCTCTTCATCCTTGGTCCGGCTGCAACCTCCAAAGCCAGAGAATATTTATCCTCAACCTCTCCAAGCTGGCTTACTGTGCCGTAAATCTTGTCTGCAAACTTCTGCTCCCTGCGCAATGAAAGGATTGTTTCAACTGCCCTGTCTATGCTGAGGCTTTCCCTTATTCCTGATTCTCTTGCCTGCAGCTTGAACAATTCACTTTCCTTTTCTGTTATTTCTTTGGAGATTTCCTTTAGCTGAGAGATGCAGGATGATTCTTCTATGAATGACTTGCCTAACTGCTCTTCGACTTTCTTCAGGTCTGATCTTACCTTTTCTACGTTGAATTCTTTGCCTAACTGCTGGTAATTTCTTATCTTCTCTTGTAGAGAGGCTATCTTGGCATCTATTGAGAACTTCTTTTGAAGGATTTCCTGAAATTTTTCCTGGGATGAAGCAAGCTGCTGTTCGTGATTTGTGATGTTTTGCTCTATTTCCATGAATTCTTCGCTAACGTTTCCCAGCTGCCTTTTCCGCATATCCTGGATCTCTGATTCAAATTTCTTCTCTTTCTGCTGGAGATCCTGGAGTTTTTCCTTGGTTTCTTTTTTATTATCTTCCAGACGAGACATTGTTGAATCAACATCCTGGATTCCTGACTGTAATTGTTTTCTTCTTTCTTCAACCTTAGATATTTCTGACTGGACTGTGTTGAAACGCTCCCTGCCCTGGAGAAGCCTTGTCCTGATATCATCTATTTCTTTCTGCAATGCAACTGACTCGCGCTCGCTCTTGTCCTCTATCTCCTTTGTTATCCTTTCTATCTCCTGCTTGTTGTTTTTTATTGTGTTTTGAAGATCCTGAATCCTTGAGCGAATCTTATCTATTTTTTCCTGCTGTTTTTTTATCCTTGCCTCAACAGCGTCAATCTTCTTTTGTTTTTCAGCTATCTGGACATGAAGGTAGGTTGCCTTGTTGCTTTTTATATTGCCTTCCAATTCCTTGTACTTCAATGCATGATCTCGGTCTTTTTTTAATTCGCGCAGATAAGACTCGCGTTCATTAAGGATTATTGTTGCTTCGTTTAGTTTAGCTTCTACTTTTGATAATTCGTTCATTGCCTTCTGCTTCCTGTCTTCGTATATTGAGATGCCTGAGATTTCTTCAATCAGCTGTCGGCGCTCTTCTGTGTGCATCTCCATGAAATGGACTATGTCTCCCTGAAGGATGATGTTATGGCCGTCTGGGTCTATCTTTGCGCCTGCCAACAATTCCAATACCTGCTGGCGCGTCCGGACTTCGTCATTGATCTTGTAGACTGAATTTCCATTCTGCCTGATGATGCGGCTTACCTTAACTTCCTGCGGAGGGTGTGGATTTATTTGGATGGGAAACTCATGATTACTGTTGTCGAAGAAGATTGAAACTTCGGCTTCCTTCATCGGACTGCCAGTCTTGCCGCCGTTGTAAATGAGATTTGCGGATTTTTCAGCACGCATACTTTTGGCACTTAGCTTGCCAAGAACGAAGCAGAGGCTGTCCATAATGTTCGATTTTCCAGATCCATTTGCGCCGATGCACACATTAAAGCCGTCAAGAAACTCCAAATCAAGCGGTTTTGCGAAGCTTTTGAAGCCATGCAGATGCAATCGGTTAATCCTCACCATGCTCATAATAGCCTGAATTTTTATTTATAAAGGTTATGCGGTCGCTTGAAGAGTGGAAGCAGCGTGCCCACAGGCACCCTTATACCAGAACAAAAGTCACAGATTGTTGATGGCGAAGAATTTATAAGGAAATAACTGATTTTACAGTTCATGGGCATCAAAGAGGATCTGGAATTAGCTACTAAATACCAAAGGAAATCCGCCTTGCTGAATGAGGCAAATGCACTTCTATCTTGGGATCAGGAGACTTACATGCCTGCAAAGGGCATAACTGCAAGATCAGAGCAAAGCGCATTATTATCGAAATTATCACATAAAACAATGATTTCTGACAGATTGTTTGATGCTTTGGAGAGACTAAAAAAAGCTGGACTTAAGAACAGAGACCAGATGATGGTTGACAAGCTGCACAGAGACCTTTTAAAAACAAGAAAAATACCGGTTTCATTCGTTGAAGAGTTTTCAAGGGCAACGACGCTGGCATACCAGTCATGGGTGGAAGCAAGAAAGAAGAAACAATTCAACATGTTTTTACCGCATCTTGAGAAGATCATTAACCTATTGCAGCAGAAGATTGATTACCTGAAACTGCCAGGACACCGCTACAACAGCCTATTGGATGATTATGAGGAGGGAATGACTGTTGAGAGATTGAAACCAGTATTCAATTCTCTAAAGACTGAGCTTATGAAACTGCTTGGGGAGATTGAAAGATCTAAGACTTATCAAATGAAGGGACACAAGCGGATTAAGAATGTTCTTTCAGAACAAAAGATAAAGGAATTGATAAATGATGTAACACAAAGAATTGGATTAAGGAATGATTTTTCAAGGCTTGATGTTTCGCCGCATCCGTTCACGATAAAGATAGGGGTTAATGATGTGAGAATTACAACAAGGTTTGATGAAAACCATATTTTCAGCTTTATGGGAGCGATACATGAAGCAGGGCATGCATTGTATGAAAGCGGGATGCCTG
>CAYITV010000026.1:0-9032 GCA_964366285.1 Candidatus Woesearchaeota archaeon
GTGATATGCAAACGGGGGGACGTTGATGAAGAAAAAAGAGAAAGAAATTTTCGAAGTTTTTTTCCGCAAGAAACCTGCGATGATGCTTGTTGCTTTGCGCAACGGCACTAAAAACAGATATGGAAGCATACTTGCCAAAGAGGTTGACTGCACATATTCTCATGCTGTAAAGATACTGCAGGAGATGCAGATTGCCAAGCTTGTTGATTTTGAGAAGACTGGGCGCATTAAAACAGTCAGATTGACAGAAAATGGCCATAGGGTGGCAGAACATATTGAGAAGATAAAGGATTTGTTATAGTTGATTATACAAACCTATTTAAAATAAGGTTCTTTCTTTGGTTTCATGGCTTCGATTGGAATTGGGAGTATTACCGGATTATTGGCTTTCTTAAGCTTGATTCCGCTGATTATTCTTTACATCATCAAGCCAAAACCAAAGGAGATTGATGTTCCTTCTCTTATGTTTTTCCAGAAGGACCAAAAAAGGAAGAGGGAAAGGGCATTTTTCAACAAGCTAAGGCGCGACTGGCTGTTTATTGCACAGCTGCTTACGCTATTAATGCTGAGCTTGTTTTTTTTGAAGCCTTACTTGATGCTTGACAGAGGACTGTTATTGGACAGATCTGTAATTGTGCTTGATGCCAGCGCGAGCATGAGTGTTGATAATGTCTTTGACAAAGCGATTAATGAAGCTAAGAAGGTTGTCGGGAAAAGCAATACATTGATTCTTGTTTCAACAACGCCTTATGCTGCACTTGAGGATGCTGACAAGAAGAGCACTATGAAATATTTGGATGAACTAAATGCTGGAGCTGTTCCTTCACCTATCGGAAGTGCACTTTCACTGGCTGGGCAGTATGCGAGTGGAGATGCACACATCTTTGTCATAAGCGATTTTAGAGATACTGGGAGCATGGACTTCGATATGGTTAAGCAGTCTTTAGAGAAGGATGGAGTAATTGTGCATGTAGTTGATGTTGGAGAAAAGAAGAAATATAACAATGTCGGGATTGTTGGTGTTAAGCCTGGAGCTGGGACTAGCGAGATAAGCGTGAAGAACTTCAAGAGTAATGCAGAAGACGTTGGCATCACAATAAACGGAAAGAAGAAGATGATCAATATTGCGCCTGGAGCATCTGAGACTGTCTCTTTTGAGAGCAGGCTTGGAGACAATACTGTTGCATTGGATTCGAAGGATGACTTTGCACTGGACAACAGAGCAGACATAATAATACCGGCAATCCACAAGATAAGTGTGTTCGTGCTTTCTGATAATCCTTCGAAATACTTGAAGGCTGCATTGACTTCTGCTGATGATATTGATCTTGATATCGGAGGAACATTGCCTATAAAGGACAGAGATGTGTATATAATACAGAATGTGAAAAGCTTGAGCCAGCAAGAGGCGAATGAGCTTGAGAAAAAAGTGAAAGAGGGAGCCAGCGTTGTTGTATATGCACAGCAAGACATGAAGAGCATAGATTATGGCAAATTATTGCCTGTTGAACTTGGAGAAAAGAAGGGATTTGCAAAGATTGAAGAGCAGCAGCCAAATAAATTCACAAAAAACATCGAATTCGGCGGACTGCAGCAGCATTTCGAGGTGAAAAAAGACTATGGTGTGGCATTATTGAAAGCAGATAACTCTTCTGTTCTTTCTCTTCAGGTTATTGGAAACGGGAAGATTGCTTATTATGGGATATTGGAAGGTGCAACTGACTTCACGTTCAACCCAGGATATCCTATCTTTTGGGTCAATTTTGTACGTTACCTGGGAAATGCAAGAACGATTGCTGACGTCAACAGGCAGGGCGGAAGCGTGGTAACATTGCCTGAAAAAACAAATGTCAAGACTCCCTCAACAACAATCTACACGAACATGTTTTATCTTCATGAGCCTGGAATTTATGAGATTGGCGACTATAAGATAGCTGTTAATCTGATGGATGAGAAGGAATCCAGCCTTGAGCTAAGCTCGGAAGATGAATCTGCTGAAGATGTCAGTGCACAAGAAAGCGAAGGAATAAGGCAGGACTTGGATATAATATTATTGTACTTAGCACTGGCATTATTGTTCATTGAGCTCATAATAACAAAGGCAAAGGGTGAGGTTTAGATGCTGCTTAGCTTTTTGAATGCTTATGTTGAGGAGCCGTTGTTTGTCATATTGATACTGCCTGTAATCATAATATTATTTTTTGTTATAATGAAGGATTTTGGGAGAAAAGAACAGAAAGAGCGATCAGATAAAAGAATAAAGAAGTTTGTGTTTGTTTTGAGGCTATTGGCATTTTCCTTATTATTAATAGCACTGGCATCGCCGTATGCACTTTACCAAAAGATGAATTTTGGAGAGCCTTCTGTTGTCTTTCTTGTTGACAATTCAAGCTCGTATGACATATTCCAAAGAGGAAAATCAGACTATATCTATGATGAATTGAAGAAGACATTGGACATTGAGATACGGCAGTTTGGAGACATGCAGAAAAGTGCTGTTGGAGACGAGATTATTGGGTCGTTAAAGAAGGGAAAGAGCGTATTGCTGATGAGCGACGGGCAGGTTACTGAAGGAAATAGTTTGGGAGATGCTGCATTGCAGGCCCAGAAGATTAATGCTACCATCAATGTGATTATGATGGATCCTTTGGAAAAGGATTATGCTGTAGTTGTTGACGGGCCTTCAAAGATAAGCAGCGGGGTTGAAACTGAGTATACTGTTGAGGTCATTGGAAACCCGAGCAAAGAACATGTAGTCAGGATAACAATTGACGGCAAGGAATCCTTTGAAAGAAAGGTTGAAGACAAGACAACGTTCACAAAAACATTTGCACAGGGATACCATACAATACAGGCTGACTTGATAGAAAGCGATTTCTTCAGGCAAAACAATGTTTATTACAAGAGCGTGAAGGTGATTGACACGCCAAAGGCAGCAATGATGAGCCTTGAGGAAAGTCCGTTAAGTGAATTGCTGAACAAGGTTTATGCTGTGGAAACTGCAAGCTCCTTAGGCGATGTTGCTGATGATTATGCAGTCATCTTAAATGACATACCATCAAAACTTGTGGAAGATAATGTAGATGAACTGCAAAAATTCGTGAGCGATGGAAATGGACTGGTGGTTTTTGGAGGATTGAACTCCTTTGAAAGAGGAGAGTACAAGAACAGCGCCTTGGAGAAGCTGTTGCCAGTGACTATTGGAAGTGTAGAGAAGCAAGGCGGCGGGACTAGCGTTGTTATTTTGATTGATATCTCACAGAGCTTTGCTATTGATACATCAACAAAAAAAATAGCGCTTTCAGGGCAACGCTATGCAGAAGATGATACTGGTGTTTCAAAAGCACTAGCAATAAGCATAATAGAAGGTATTAAACAAGATGATTATCTTGGCGTGATTGCGTTTGATACAAAGTCGTATGCCATATCTGACATTGAAGTGTTGTTTGAGAAAAACCTTGGTGCATTACTAGACAAGATTGCTTCACTTCAGCCAGCAATTGCGGGGCAAACATTAGGAACTGCAGCAATTCCTGAAGCGTTACAGATGCTCTTGAAAGGGCCTGGCGGGAAGAATATTATCTTGATTTCAGACGGGCAGATACAAAAGAAGGATCAGTTTTTAGCAGCCGCACAGAATGCTGCAAGCCAGGGAGTAACGATTTACACTGTTGGTGTTGGAGAACAAACAAATGAAGCTTTGATGCAGCAGGCTGCAGATATTACCGGCGGAGGTTATTTTCCAGCAACACAAAAAAATAAGGTAAAAATCTTGTTTGGGCAGGGCAAAGATGGAAAATCTCAAGATGGATATACAGTCATATTAAAAGACAGAAATCATTACATTACAAAAAGTCTCAAGATTAATGCACAGGTTTATGGGTTCAATGAAGCAATTCCAAAACCAAGCGCGCAATTGCTAGCAACTACAGACCAAGGAGATCCATTGATTGTTGCATGGAGATACGGCTTGGGAAGGGTTGTTGCAGTATTGACTGACGACGGGAAGTTATATGCGGGAGAATTATTAAGCAAGGATAATTCAAAGTTATTGCTTAGAGCATTGAGCTGGGCTGCCGGTGATCCTGAAAGAAAGGGAAAAACATTCCTGACGATAAATGACGGGCGCATAGGCGAGAAGATAGAAGCATTGTATAAGGGTGATCCGCCACCAGAAGGAATGGCATCATTTTCCAAGGTTGATGAAAATACATACCGCACGTATCTTGATTCAAAAGACGCAGGATTTCATACATTCTGGCAGGCTACTTATGCTGTGAATAATCCAAAAGAATATGAGACTGTTGGTTTGAATGATGAATTAAAGGACATTGCTGCAAGCACGAATGGAAGAGTTTTTGACGGCAAGAATATTGGAGAGATTGCATCAGAACTACAGAAACAATCGAAGCAAACAGCACTTGACAAATGGCAGTATCAAAGGCCTTTTGTCCTGATGGCTTTGATAATATTCCTGATAGAGGTTTGTGTAAGAAGGATAATCTACTTCAGGAGATGAGAAAATTATAAAAAGTCTGATGGCATTATTACTTGCATTAGCTGTAGTTGGATGCTCTTCAACGCAGAACAACGGGGTGAATAACATGGCATTAAGCATAACAAGTCCGGCATTTTTTCATCAAGGAAAGATTCCAAGCAAATATACATGCGATGGCGAGAATATATCTCCGCCGCTTCAAATTAATGGCGTGCCTGCAGGCACAAAGTCACTTGTGTTAATCATGGATGATCCTGACATTCCAGGTTTTGTCAAGGAAAAATTCAACATACAAGTATGGGACCATTGGGTTGTGTGGAATATTCCTCCTAATACAAAAGACATTCCAGAAAAGACAGGGCCAGAAGGCACAAAGGGGAAGAACACCGGCGGAAGCATAGGATATGGAGGGCCTTGTCCACCTGACAGAGAGCATCGATATTTCTTCAAATTGTATGCACTTGACACCAAACTTGACTTGGCTGCTGGAGCTGCAAAGAAAGAGATTGAAGAGGTTATGGAAGGCCATATCATTGAAAAAACAGAGCTTATCGGCCTTTACAAACGTATTTGACCCATATTTTCCACAATATATTTAAATACATACCTACCTTTTTGACAATAAAGTGGGATTTGTTCAAGATTGGATTGACAGGAAAAGACGAAGGGAACTTGAAAGGGTCAACAGAGAGATAGAGGAATTGAAAAGAAGAGGGCCTGACTTCACACATCATGATAGTAGTAGACCAAGCATAAAACCAGCAACAATGAATACTTCTTCTGGCAAACCTTTTCTTAAATCTCCTGTCACCATTACATTATTAATCTTAGTTCTTTTTGGGCTGTTCTTATATTATTTCAGCAGGGTTTCTTCTTTGGAAGATGATTATGATGCTAGAGAGCAAGAATTTATCACATTAAAAGATAAGTTTGATCAGGCGTTATTGCAATTAAATAAGACAGAGAATGAATTAGGGATAAAGAAGGTAGTTGAGGCAAACCTAAGCTCGCAGTACAGCGACTTAAAGAGTGACATTGATGATTTGGAAAATGAAATGGATTATTTGAATGATACTATTGCTGAAAAGGAAGTTGAGATTAATGATTTAAACAAAGAGGTAGCTGAAAAAAACAAGTACATAGATGCACTGAAGATGTGCATAAAGAATGACACGATTACCGACAAGGAAGATTGTCTTTAAACCATGAGTTCAATTCGCTCGGCGCTTTATCAGGTAAAGAGGCAGTTAGTCTTAAATAGATTGTTCAGTGTGCTACTGGATTCGTTGCTGGTATTTTTTGCTGGCATGATAATATTGACTTTATTGAATATATCCTGGCTTTATGCTGGAATACCTGCAGTATTATATTTCATTCCGATGAGCGTTAAAAGAGTTAAAGAGGTTAGATTGAAAGAGGCGGAAGAGAGGATTCCTGAGCTTCAATGGCAGCTGAGAACTACAGAAGACACACTGGGAAAGGAGAACGAGGTTGTTGAAAGCCTGCATCAAAGGGTACTGCAAAGGCTTATGGCAATAAGAAAATCATACCTGATGGATGGAAAAACAATGAGATACAAGTTTGCAGGGATTATTGGGCTGGTCGGGATATTCTTCGTGATATCTTTTTTCAACTTTGCGATTTTAGACGCTTCAAACCCCGACGGAATTACAGGATTGTTTGCCAAAGACGCTAATAATGGATTTGGCGCTGGGAATGACAGCTTGCTAAAGACAAATGCAGGCGACAGGGACATATATGGCGAGAAGGATGTTGCTGAATTAGGAAATGAAGAATTACAATTGGAACTGAAAAAGCAGAATAACGAACTTGATTATGATAACATAAAGGATCCTGAGGGGAAGAATTTCAACAAGCAGAAATCCTTGGGAGACATAGGGGCAAGCGCTGACGCCTCTTACAAAGAGGAGATTGATGAGGAAAACAAAAAATTGGTGAAGAATTATTTTGAAAAGCTGTCGCAGGAGAAATGAAGATGATTCAATTGAGAGAGATAAAGAAGCAGTTTGATGATATTTTCACGCAGGTCGGAAAGGTAGTCATAGGACAGGATGAAGTGCTTAAACAGATGGTTATTGGACTGCTGTGCGATGCGAATGTCTTATTGGAGGGATATCCTGGGCTGGCAAAGACATTGAGCGTGAGAACACTTGCGCAGCTGATGGACTTGAAATTTTCAAGGATACAGGGAACGCCTGATCTGATGCCATCTGATGTAACTGGTACTTATATTATAGAGGAAGCTGCCGGGAAAAAGATTTTCAAATTTCAGGAGGGGCCAATATTTGCAAACATAGTGCTGATGGATGAGATAAACCGAGCGAGCCCAAAAACACAATCAGCTTTATTGGAAGCGATGCAAGAAAAACAAGTGACGGTTGGAAACAAGACATTCAAGCTTGACAGGCCGTTCTTTGTATTGGCGACACAAAACCCAATTGAGCAAACAGGGACGTTCAACTTACCAGAGGCCCAGAGCGACAGGTTCCTGCTGAAGGTGAGGGTAGGCTATCCAAGCCCAAAGGAAGAACTGGAGATAATCAACCAATACACTGAGATTTCAAACAACCATGAATTCAGACCAATATTGTCAAAGGATGCATTACTTCAATTGCAGGGACTTGTTAGAAAGGTGCCTGTGGCAAATGACATAAAATCCTACATTGTCGACCTTATAACAAAGACAAGAAACAAGAAGGAACTGATTGAGTATGGGGCAAGCCCGCGCGCGAGCATTGGACTGACGCTTGCTGCAAAGGCAAAGGCATTGGTAGAAGGAAGAGACTATGTAAACAAAGAAGATGTGAAAGCGATGGCTTATCCTGTGCTGAGACACAGATTACTGTTGAATTTCGAGGCTGAAAGAAGCAATTTCACTGAGGATGATGTCATCAGATATCTTCTGAAATAACATGCTAGAAGCTGATTTTTTAAAGCACTTGAACAGGCTGCATCTGATCATTCAGAAAAAGATAGCTTCTAATTACGGAGGCGAGAGGGAAAGCGTTCATGTTGGAAGGGGAAGCTTGTTCAGGGATCACAGGGCTTATGCCCCAGGGGATGACATAAGATCCATTGACTGGAGAGTATATGCAAGAACAGACAAACTGTATGTCAAGCAGTATGAAGAAGACAGAAGTTTGACTGCGCACATTGTCATTGACTTTTCTGCTAGCATGAATTTCGGGGGAGAAGTAAAAAAATATGAATATGCTTCAATGATTGGTGCGGGAGTTGCTTATGTTGCCTGGAAGAACAATGAGAGGTTTGAATTGAGCACGTTTTCTGATAAATTGGATTTGTTCAAGCCGCAGCAAGGCAGAAGGCAGATTGTTGACATACTGGATTATTTAAGGGACAAAAAGCCGACAGGGAAAAGCGAATTCAAGGCTTCATTGATGAGCTATGCAAAGTCAATAAGCACAAGAAGCATGATCGTGATAATAAGCGATTTCCTTTATGATTTGGAAGAGATCAAGCAGGTTTTATACCAGTTCAAGGATTCTGAGATAATATTAATACAGGTGCTTGATGAGATGGAGACTGAATTGAAACTTAAAGGAGAATTTCAGCTGAAAGATTTGGAAACACAAGTATCATTGAAGACCTTTATCAGCGACAAGACAAGAAAGAAATACTTGGATGATCTGGAAGAGCATAAAAGAAGGATAAGATGGATTGCTGACAGCGTTGGAGCTAAATTCTATAGTTTCAGCACTGGATTTCCGATATTTGATGCGATGTATGAAGTACTGCGTAAATAATGGGTGAGACCTTCTATTTGAGTGAGATTTGTTTCCTTGAAGAGGAACTCCCTGAATGCTGAATCTATCTTGACGCCGTGCTTTTGCAATTGATGGCGTAAAATTGAATAGAGCTTCTTTCCTTCTTTGTCGAGATCTGTTAATATGATGACTTCTTTTTGCTGGATTGATTCTATTATTTTGTATGTTGGTGTTTTTGAAACTGCAAGAATGTTGGTGATACCTAATTTGTTTAACGCCGACTTGTCTTTTTCTCCTTCTACGAGGATCAGATTATTTGTATTTTTTAGTGAATACACCCAGTCTTGTATCGATTCCATTTTTGTTATTAAAAATAAGCGAGCCCGAAGGGATTTGAACCCTCGACCCCTTGGTTAAGAGCTTCACTCAGTTTCCTGTCAAGTGCTCTAGCCGAGCTGAGCTACGGGCCCACACTTTCTTTTCCTTGAGAAGAGCTTTAAAAACGTGTCGCCCCACAAACGGCAAATTATATAAAGAGCCTGAATTCAGCAATAAGCATGGAATTACGCTTGCAAAAGAGGCCTAAAAGCCCGCTTATCATTGTGGGTTTCCCGGGTTTTGGATTGGTCGGAACGATTGCAACAGAGTTTTTGATCAAGCATCTTGATGCCGAATCTATTGGATTGATTCGATTGGATGAAGTACCGCCTGTGATTGCCATCCATAAGGGCGAACCTGTAGAGCCCATCGGCATCTTTTACTCAAAAAAATATAACATCATTATCCTT
>CAYITV010000027.1:0-8865 GCA_964366285.1 Candidatus Woesearchaeota archaeon
AGTTCTTTGATTCATTTTCTGACCATTATGTGCTTGAAACCCAGGCTTTTTGGAGGGTTTGTTATATGCGAACATTGAAATGGTTTAGAACAAAAATTGCACCAAATTCGCTCATCTTAGACGTTGGATGCGGAAATGCACTGAGTTCTGCACCGCTATTGAAAGGACCTTACATTGTGCTTGGTGTTGACATATCATGCGGCATGATCAAGGATGCTTTGAAGAGACTTGATGATAATTCTTCCAGTGCGTATTTTGTTGCTGATGCTGAACATTTACCATTCAAAAAGGAGATATTTGATGCTGCTATAGGCTTTGGGATTTTGCATCATGTCAATGAGCCTGAGAGAGTAATCGATGGTATTTCACATTGTTTAAAGACAGGAGGATATTACTTTGGGCATGAGAACAACAAATCAATATTTAGACCTCTATTTGATTTATCTATGAAGATATTTGCATTATGGCATGAGGAGGCTGGCGAACACCAATTGATCTCAAGAGAAGAATTACGTTCTATATGCAACAGATATAAACTTGACTTGAATGTAAGAACGAATGTCTTCCTTCCAGTACACTTCCTTAATCTTTTTGGTGTACATGTAGCACGAATACTTTTGGCCTTAAGCGATGTTGCCTTTCACGCGATACCTTTACTTAGACATCAGGGCGGAACTTTAGTGTTTAGAGCAAGAAAATATTGAATTATTCTATCTTATACAGGCAGACATCTTCCACTGTTTTTATTTCTTTGAAACCACACTTTATTAGCATTTCGCATCTTTGATTCATAGTTATCATGTTTGTCGTGTTGAAGAATCTTAGTTCATCCCTAATTTCATCACATTCTTTCTTGGCTATATGCTTGTAGAAATCATCAAGCCGCAACTGATAATCTAAGCTTGCAAGCGGAGGGGACCATCCATCTGGAGTGCTGAGGTTGTAGTAAATGCTTGCGTATGAGTACAATGGCTTGCTGTATGACATAGGATATCCATTTCTTTCTAGCGGACCAATGAGAATGAATCTTCCATCAACATATTGAAACAATTTGATAATATCATCATCCAATGGTGTTGGCTGTATGAAAAATGGTGTATGAACCATGTTAGTTACTACACTTAAAACCACTAGCAAAACTATGCCGGTCGGTATAAATATTTTCCATATTCTGTCTTGCATAAAAAGTTTCTCTTCCTTGAAGAAAATTAACAGAATAAAGAATAGAAAAAACATCATATATGGGACCTGTGAGATGTTTCTAAGGATTGGGATTAATGTACTTATCCTTGTCAGGTAAAGGATGCAGAGAGCAATGACTGGAAGAAAAAATATTATCTCTCTTCTTTCATCTTGTTTTCTTTTGTAATAGACATAAAAGATAATCAGCAGCGTGATTGGTATAATAAAAGCCAACAAATTCGTCAAAATCACCTCTTTGTTGAATAGGAATACTCTCTTTCCTTCATGAAATGCCAAAAGCGATGAAGTACTGATTTCTCTTACAAAGTAAATTAACCACCATGATGCTAACAAAAATGATAGTAAAAAACTTGAAATAACAATAAGTTTTTCTTTTACTGACTTTTTATAAACAAACAAGCAGAGGAAGAATAATGCTGCTAAGACTGTTTCTTGGTAATGAGTAACGAGCATTAATGAATATACCACGCTCGACGTGAAGAAAAATGCATTGAGCTTTCTATCTTTGTAAGACCAAATAATCGAAAAGAAAATAATCAATAAGATTAGATTGAGCATGAAGTGCTGCCGGCCATTCCTGATGACGCCGCCGATGACAGATGCGTTTGCGAAAAATAGGATGTAAAATGCAATCCTCTTTGTTTTATCGAGATTTATCTCCTTCCCGAGATATTGCACAGCAAAAAAAGCTATTATAAAAAGTAAGATCATTGAAATGTATGCTGCTGCAGTCACTGAGCCTAGCATGAGATAGAGCGGATAGGCGAAGAAATACCATCCAGGCTGACTCATGACAAGATTGACAAAACCATTATACCAATATGGGCAGAAATTATTGAAACCACATACCTTCAGGAAATGCAGCTGAGCCATATATGCGCTTATATCATTTGTAAAATCTAAAGGGAATCTATGAAAAAGCTGTGATTCGTCAACAAAACGGTAGAGCAGATTTAAACCTCCTATAATCATAATTATGTGCACCCAGTATTTCTCTATCCAATCACTTAGCTTCATGTCCATCTTTAGAATGGGTTGCCAGTTCCTTTTTAACGTTTTTCTAAACTTGTTCCGAAATGCTTTTATATGCTTTATGGGGGTAGAGACTTATGTCACTCATTTTATTCAGCGTAATCTTGAGCTTTGTGACAGCCTGGCTTCTAATACCATGGCTGATCAGATACCTAAAACGCATTAACATTGTCGTCCATGATGCGAACAAGGAAAACCAGCCATTAGTTCCAATCTCGGGTGGTTTGGCAGTGTTTTTTGGATTCTTCATAGGAATAATGTTTTTCATCTTTTATCGCAAATTCTTCCCAAATCTTGGCTTTGCATATGATTTAGACTTAGATTCCCAAGAACTTTTGCTGTTATTCGGCGGATTGTTGACAATATTCATAATCACACTAATTGGATTTCTAGATGATTTAATAATCAAGCCGAGCAAGGAGGCTTCATCTGGATTAAGGCAGTGGCAAAAACCACTCCTGACTTTAATTGCTTCTGTGCCCTTGATGGCAGTCAATGCAGGAGTAACGACAATGGCATTTCCTTTTTTAGATAAAGTGAATTTTGGAATATTATATCCGCTTGTTCTTGTGCCAATAGGAATTGTCGGGGCTTCCAATATGGTGAACATGCTTGCAGGATTTAACGGCATGGAAACCGGGATGGGGATAATAAACCTTGGTATGTTAGGATTATATGCATTTGTTCATGAAAGGTATGTTGCTGCATTGATTGCTGTTATTATCTGTCCGGCTCTACTTGCATTTTATTATTACAACCGTTATCCCGCGAAGATTCTTCCTGGAGATTCTTTGACTTATCTCATCGGCGGGGCAATGGCAGTAATTGCCATCATCGGCAACATTGAAAGAGCGGCATTGGTATTATCAATACCATTTCTCATTGAATTTTTCTTAAAAGCACGCAAAAGATTCAATGCAGACAGTTTTGGCTATTACAAAGATGGAAAGATTTTTTCTAAATATGACAAGATATATTCAATACCTCATATATTCACTAGAACTGGGAAGTTTACAGAGAAGCAAATCACTTACTTCATGATGGGCATTGCGTTCTTCTTTTCTTTATTAATCTGGGTCGTGTGACGTGAGAATACTAAAAACCTTGAAAGAGAATGGCCTTGCAAGGGACAATATCATATTTTTCTCTGCGACTATGGGTACGAACCTGATTGGCTTCTTTTATCACGCATTCATGGGAAGGGTATTAGGACCTGCTGATTATGGGATACTGGGGGTTTTGCTTTCGATGCTTTACTTGCTGAACGTGTTTCTTAATGTAATACAAACTTCGATAGCAAGATTTGTTTCGAAATTCAAGGCAAGGAACGATTTTTCTTCTGTTGCTTACTTATTTTTCAGGGGACTTTTTTATTTAACGTTCATAGGCTTGGCTTCATTTGTGATTTATCTGGTAGCAGGAATCTTTCTTGTAGACTTTTTGAGGATACCTTTCATGCCATACTTTTATCAGGGAATACTTGTACCTTTTATTTTTTTATTGGCATTGAACAGGGGAGTATTGCAGGGACTGCAGCGCTTTCTTGGATTAGTATTAAATAGCATAGTAGAGGGAACAATCAATTTGGCTGTTGGGTTCACCTTTTTATGGTCTGGGTGGGGTGTTGCGGGAGCTATATGGGGCGTAACTGCATCTTACATAGGGGCGTTCATTTTTTCTTTTTTTCCACTGAAAGATTTGTTAGGTTATACCAAGAAAAAGGTAGAGAAAAGAGGCATTGTTTTGTATTCGCTGCCAGTCTTATTTATCTTATTAGCATTAACAGCGTTATACAGCTTTGATGTGTTCCTGGTAAAACATTATTTTTCTGAAAATGATGCAGGTTTTTATGCAGCAGCCACACTACTTGGGAAGATTGTTTTCTTTGCGTCAATATCAATAGCAATGGTAATGTTCCCGAAGGTTTCTGAGTCTTATGAGAAAAATGATTATAAAAATGTGAAAAGAATCCTGAATCTATCTTTGTTGTTCATATCATTGATTGGCCTGGGAATACTGGCATTTTACTTTTTGTTTCCTGAAGTTATAATAATGACACTTTTTGGTGCAAAATTTCTTGAAGTGAAAGGCATAATGCTGCTTTTCTCTTTTGTTTACCTCATGTTTTCCTTGATTTATGCTTTGTGCATGTACAACCTATCATTGCATAGATATTCTTTCATAATTGGGATATTACTTATGAACATTATTGAGATAATCCTGATAGTACTATACCATAACACATTAATGACTGTGCTGAGCATGGTAGCTGTTGTATTCTTTATGCTGTTGGCATTTCTTTTCCTTTACACGTACAACCATAGGATGGAGACTAATGCTTAATGAAATATAGCATAATAATCCCGGCTTACAATGAAGAAAAGAGGATAGGAATAACCTTGGATGATTATTGCAGCTATTTTTCTAAATTTCCTAAAGGAGAGGTAGAGATTGTTGTTGTGTTGAATGGTTGCAGGGACAACACGTTGATGGTTGTGAGGGAATATGCAAGAAAATATCCAATACTTCGATATGTTGACATAAAGGAGGCAATCAGGAAGGGCGGAGCTGTGATAGAGGGGTTCAAGATGGTTAAGGGAGATCTTGTAGGATATGCAGATGCTGACGGCGCGACAAGGGCACAATATTACCATGACTTGGTCAAACAGATTGATAATGCAGATGGAGTAATAGCATCACGCTGGATGGAGGGAGCAATAGTTGAACCAAAACAGCCATTAAAAAGAAGAATTGCATCAAGGGCATTCAATTCAATGACAAAGATTTTATTTGGCCTGAATTTTTATGATACGCAGTGCGGATGTAAGCTGTTTAGAAAAGAAGCGGTTGGAAGTGTGATAAGCTCATTGCGCACGACAGGGTGGGCTTTTGATGTTGATTTGTTGTATCAGATGAAACGCTTTGGATTCAAAATAAAAGAAGTACCAACTGTGTGGAGAGACAGGACTGGATCAAGCATAAATGTCAGAAAGGTTTCTATGGAGATGTTATTGGCTATTATTAGATTGAGACTGGTTTATTCTCCGTTCAGGTTTGTTGTTGATTTTTACAATAGGATTGCTGATAGATTTGGAGTGAAGTTTTGATGCTATTTCAATATTTTTGCATGAAAGAATCAAGAGAAGTTTTATAAATTTAGCCTTGGTCTTGATGTTTATGGACAGATATCACGTGCTTGGTATAACATTAGGGCATAATGCCACTGCAGCTATAATGAACAAGGGACAAGTATTAGCCTGTGCAAGCGAGGAGCGCTTTGTTAGGGTAAAGAATGTTTATGGGTATCCTGAAAAGGCCGTGCAGTACTGCCTAAAACAGGCGGGAATCAAATCAAATGAATTGGACTTGGTTGTGCTGTCAAGCCATATAACACCGCCACTGCACCAAACAAATGACGGATTGAAAGAGGAATCGCGTGAAGATTCTGGAAATACATGGTTTACACTACTTTCAAAGGTGCGCGAGCGGATGGGAGGGATGAAAAACATCGAGATTGCAGGCTACAAAAGCATGGCACCGATGTTTGCAAGAATGACGCACAAGAACAGGGTCAAGATAATAAGCTCACTGCTTGGAATTCCTGAAGGGAAGATCATCTCAAGCGAGCATCATTTGACGCATGCATTTTCTGCAATATTCTCTGGAGATTTTTTACAGGATAAATCTGATAAGAATGTATTGGTAATAACTGTAGATGGAGAAGGAGACATGCTTTCTTCAAGTGTGGGGATATTTAATCCAAAAACATTGAAATATGAGCGAATAGCACAGTCAAACTATGCAGAATCAATAGGACATTTCTACAGCGCAGTAACATCATATCTCGGGATGAAGGTGCTTGAGCATGAATACAAGGTGATGGGGCTGGCTCCTTACTCCCGTACAGAGAAGGCAGATGAATTATACAGAAAACTATGCGAATGCATATGGATTGATGATGAACTGCAGATTCGCACTAAACTGCATAGCCATCATTTTGACAAGCTTTTTGAAAAACTATTCAAGGGAATAAGGTTTGATTATGTGGCTGCTGCTGCGCAGAAGCTAGTTGAAACTTTGCTTGTAGGGCTTGTGAAGAAGGCAATTGCAAAGACTAATTTGCATGATGTAGCTCTTGCAGGCGGGGTTTTTATGAACGTGAAGGCCAATTATGACATATTGAAATTACCAGAAGTGAACAAACTATTCATAATGCCAAGCTGCGGGGACGAATCACTGCCGATTGGAAGCTGCTATTACGGGACATTACTGAATGACAAGAATTCAATGATGAACAAGACTGCACTGCAAAACATTTACTTTGGACCTGAATACACGCATGAAGAGATTCTTAAGGCTTTTGAGGAGAGCGATTATGAATACAGGGATTTTGGAAGAAGAATAAATGTTGAAACATCGCGTTTGCTGGCCGAAGGGGAGATAGTGGCCAGGTTCGACGGCAGGATGGAATTTGGAGCCAGAGCGCTGGGAAACAGAAGCATATTGGCAGATGCATCAAATGTAGATGTAGTTGAAGTTATAAACAGGATGATAAAGAAGAGGGATTTCTGGATGCCTTTTGCTCCTTCTATAATGGAAGAATATGCTGATGTTTACATAAAATATCCGCAGCTATTACAAAAGACAAGGCCTTACTTCATGATGATGGCTTTTGAAAGCACACCACTTGCACAGAGAGACTTGAAGGCTGCGATGCATCCTTATGACAAAACAATAAGACCTCAACTTGTGAACAAGTTCAATAATCCTAAATACTATGAACTCTTGAATTATTTCATGAAAAGGACTGGAAGATACGGATTTTTGAATACATCATTTAACATACATGGGGAACCGATCGTATGCAGCCCACAGGATGCATTGCATACATTAAAAGAATCTGGACTGAAATATCTCGCCATTGGAGATTTTATTGTATCTAAATGAAATGAAAAATATTATCGTGCTTGCACTTGCTGGAATTGGTGACAGCATACTAGCTACGCCTATGATAAGAAATCTTAGAAGGATTTATCCTGAAACGAAGATAACTGCATTAGTGATATATCCAATTGTAAGAGACACTTTTCAAAGGAACAAAGACATTGATGAGGTGATATTCTTTGACTTCCTTAAAGGGGGATATCTCAAATCTTTGATGTTTGTGCTGAAGCTGAGGAAGAGGAGATTTGACTTGTCATTCTTGGCATATCCTGCCAACCGCTTAAGGCATAATATGATAAGTTATCTAATAGAAGCTAGGACTAGGATTGGGCATATTTATGACATAAAAAGGATAAGGTCATTGAGCTTTTTGCATACCAAGAGGATTCCTATTGACGAGAACAGGCACTGCATTGACGAGAACTTGAAGCTGCTGGAGGCTATTGGATGCGATGCAACGAAACTCGATAAAAAGATAAATTTTTCAATCACCAAGGAAGAGAGGAGCTTTGCAGAGAACTTTCTCAAAGAACATGGCATACTAAAAAAGGATTTAATTATTGGAGTGCATGCAGGCTCGAGCGAGCTTGCCGGAATGGCATTAAAGAGATGGCCAAAGGAGAAATTTGCCGATGTTTGCGACATGCTGGTTGAGAGAAGGAAGGCCAAAATATTATTGTTTGGCGGGGAAAATGAAACAAGATTGAAGGAAGAGATTATTGGAATGATGAGAAACAAGCCAATATCTGTTGACAATATAAACTTCTTTCAAAGTGCCGCATTGATTGAAAAATGCAATGGATTCTTGTGCAATGACACTGGGTTAATGCACATTGCCTCTATTTTTGAAATACCAACTGTTGTTGTCACTGGACATACTAATCCAAAGAAGACTAGACCGCTGCACAAACTAAGCAAGGTTATAACTCCAAAGACTGTTTGCAGCCATTACCACATAGGAGAAGACTTGAAATGCCTTTATGCCGGAACCAAAGATTACTGCCTTAACCAGATTGGCGTTGAAGAGGTTTATGATGCGATTGAAGAGGTAATAAGATGAAGCTTGTTTCTGTAATTGTGACTACGAAGAATAATGAGAATATTATAGAAAGGTGCTTGAGTTCAATCGTCAAACAGAGCTATAGGAATATTGAATTGATTTTGGTTGACAATCACAGCACAGACAGAACACAGGAGATTGCAAGAAGATTCACAAAGAAGGTGTATTCGCATGGGCCTGAAAGGAGTGCACAAAGGAATTTCGGAGCTAGAAAGGCAAGAGGAGAATACATTCTAATCATTGATTCTGACATGGAACTTAATAATGATGTTGTAAAGAACTGCGTTGAGAAAATTGATAACAATGTTGCATTAGTAGTGCCTGAGGTTTTCGTTGGATATGGCTTTTGGACAAAATGCAAGATACTGGAGAAATCGTGCTATAGCGGGACAATGGATGGGGCTGCAGCGCGCTTCTTGAGAAGGGACAAATTTTTTTCTGTTGATGGTTATGATGAAGAGCTTACAGGACCAGAAGATATAGACTTGCATAAGAGACTGGCTAAGATCGGAAATATTAGCTTTTCTAGCGTGCCGATAATACATCATGACGGAAGATTGACTTTAAAGAACATTGTGAAGAAGAGATATTATTACTCATTGACATTAAGCAGATATCTGAAGAAG
>CAYITV010000028.1:0-8569 GCA_964366285.1 Candidatus Woesearchaeota archaeon
CTGTCGGGCCCATTTTTTCTTGGGGATATAGTATATCTCTCCAAAAATCAATCTTTTTTTCAAAAGAATCACTTTTCCAAAATAGCATGCACAATCTCATCAATTGTAGTCGTAGCAGTTCCAGCTCTTCCGACAACAATACCTGCAGCACAGTTCGCAATCTCTGCTGAGTCATGCAGATTAAATCTATCCCCATCATGCGAATATTGATTTGCCATGCATAACGCTAGCACAGCAATCACAGTATCCCCGGCACCAGTGACGTCAGCAACCTCCCTGGCAATGGTATTTATCTTTCTTGTTTCCCCATGCCTTTCCCTGCTTATCATCCCATCCCTCCCGCATGTGATAACAGTATAAGGAGTTACCATGGTTTCTTCAAGCTGTGCAGCAATCTCTAAAAGATTGTCTTTTTCCTTTCTAGCGCTGATGTTTGTTATTTCTTCAGCCTCCTTCAGGTTTGGAGACACTAGCATTGCCCTCTTGAACAAGCAATAATGCTCAGGCTTGAAATCAGCAAGCACCGGCTTGTTATTGTCATGGCAGTATTCTATAATGGCAGCAGGTATAGAACCGCCAAGCATTCCCTTGTGGTAGTCGGAAAGAACAACGACATCAACATTATTTATGTCATTCAGAATCTTTTCAAGAAAAGCGCATTCAATATGGTGCGGAAGCAAATCCCTTATCTCTTCATCAATTCTTGCAATCTGGTGGTTCTTTTCCTCCTCAACAAAGCGAGTCTTTATTGTTGTTGGCCTTACTCCAAGCAGCGGCTTAAGGTTGATTGTTGGATATTCAGCTATCTTCTTTTGAAATCTATGCCCTGCCTCATCATCCCCAATCATTCCATACAAAATAACATTCCCTTTTAATGAAGCTATGTTTGTCGCGACATTCCCGGCACCTCCAAGAAAGTAATCCCTTCTGACAACATGCAGCAAGGGAGCTCCAGGAGCCTCTGGATTGACCTTCATGATCTTGCCGTAAGTAAAAACATCAAGCATCAGGTCTCCAACAACCATGATGTTTGCTGGTTTTGTGTTGAATTTCAACGTCACCGCATCCGCAATATCCTCTTGGTTCATTTTTCTCACTTAGTGTATCCTTTGCCGTCATTTAAACTTGGAACATTTATTTAAATCTATCCCCGATTAAGTCATGATAGTAATAGCAATTCACTATCCTCATCCAGCAAAAACTATATAAATCAATATTTATCAAATAACAGTAATATTCAAGATATTTAAAGGATGATAAAAACAAAAAAGAGGTTAAAAAAGGCTTTATTTACTCTTAAAAGCTTTTAAAATGCTTAATGATACCAAAAGAGAGTGACCTTCTCGATTTCATCAAAAGAAGGGATTTGGTTAATTTCAGCACCATCGCCAAGTTCTACGACATCCAGAACACAACAGTATCAGACATAATAAGAGATCTTGAAAAAAAGAAGCTGGTGATAATCAAAAAACTCGGAGGATCAAAGATAGTCCGCATAAGAACATGAAAAGTGGTCAAGTAACTGCGTTTGTAATCTTGGGAATCATTCTTGTAGCCTTAGGCGGATTGGCATACGTCTTGAAGGACAAGATCTTCAAGTCAGAATGGGAGCGACAAAAGGAAACATCTCTTGCAGTCCCGGAATACGCAAAGAAAGTTACATTGTTCACAGAATCATGTGTGGAACAAACATTGAAGGAAGGTACCACTCTTCTTGCTTCGCAAGGCGGTTACATTGACATTCCAGATGATCCAATCCCAGAATCTCCAATAAATCCATTTTCAAATTCCTTGGACATCTTCAAGTCAGGAAATAATAGGGTAGCTTATTGGATTTATGAAACAGCAAACGGCGTTCAAAAGAATCAAATCCCGACAACACAAGGCATAAAGCAGCAGTTGGAGGATTACTTAAAGGATAATCTCAACACATGCATAAAAGATTTTTCCACATTCAAAAATCAAGGATACAGCATTTCATACGGTTCAATCTCTCCTGAGGTGTTGATATCAGACAATAATGTAAGGGCAACATTAAGACTCCCAGTCTCAATTGATTACAATAACCAAAAAGCAGACATCAACACATTCTATTCATCAATTGATTATTCGCTTGGAAGATTGATCAAGCAGGCATTAAATATTATAAAGATGGAAAACAGCAAAAATTTCATAGAAAATTATGCTATCGACGTGATGAGCATCTATGATTCTATCCCCTTCTCTGGAATAGACTTTGAATGCACTCCGCGCACTTGGAAAAGATCAGATGTTTTAAACTCAATACAAAATGCATTCGCTGCAAACATACCAAATATCAGGATAGAAGGTTCTGATTTCGAATTGTCCAACGACTTCAACAAATACTTCATCGTCCCTTCAGATGAGATATACACAGGAACAAATGTCCAGTTCATGTACTCTCCAGACTGGCCTATGTTAGTTGATATATTGGATGAAAATGGTCCAATACTCCAGGGCAAGCCGTACACAATGAACAATGACATGTCAAGATTCCTTGCTCAATTCTTCTGCATCAATGACTATCACTTTGTCTACGACATCAAGTTTCCGGTTTTAATAACAATCACAGACAAGAACAATAATCCATTCCAGTTTGCAGT
Source organism: Candidatus Woesearchaeota archaeon (assembly GCA_964366285.1). Taxonomy (GTDB): domain Archaea; phylum Nanobdellota; class Nanobdellia; order SCGC-AAA011-G17; family UBA489; genus CAYJXC01. The sequence continues at coordinate 2,625 of CAYITV010000028.1, forward strand.
GATGGCAGTCATCGATAATAACCAGCCGCGTGAAAACACCTTGGCAATAAACACATATGACACTTCCTCTCCAATCTGCGAGTATAAGACAATGCCAATCAAGGTGCAGGCCTTTTCTGTAACTCTAGACGGCTCATTGCAGCCAGTTCCTAATGCTATGGTATCATTGAAATGCATAACCGCTTCATGTCCGATAGGAACAACAGATTCCACTGGCACATTATTGACAAATTTCCCGCAGTGTACAAACGCATTGCTTACAGTAGAGAAGGAAGGATTCAACCCTGCAAGAGAGACAATCTCAACAAACACAGAAACCTATCTCTCTCCAATACTTGAGCCCATCTACACCCTGAATACAGATGTAAAGGTTATTGACAATAATAATATCCGCCCTCTTCAGCCTACCGAGCAGGCATTCTTCACATTCGAAGACAAGGAACGCCAATATTCAACAGTATTTGTCGCTCCAGGCCAAAATGCAATAAGATTAATAGCAGGAAACTATGAGATAAAATCAAATCTGATAGTAAGCAGCGATCCGCCTTTTAATATTCCAGCAAAAGACATTGAAGTCTGCAATGATCTTCCCAAGGAAGGTGTCCTCGGAATTATTGGATTGAAAGAGAAAAAATGCGTCACGCAACATTTGAATCAAGTCAGCTTGCCGCAAGTTGCATCAGGCGGGTCATCAATATACTGGTCTCCTTCGATTTCAGGTCTTGCAAGTTCAAAGAAGATAACATTGTATGTTGTCCGCTCAGAAACACCAAAATCAATAGAAGATTTGTCAAAGAATTATGAGTCATCAAAGAAAAATGCAGAAAAAACAAAAGAACCTTTGTTGGAATAAGAAAAGCAGCTCATTAATGCTGATTATCCTAGTGTTGCTGCTGCCAATTGAAAGTGCTTATGCTCAAAATCAATTCATAGATGTTTCAGGTGGTCAATTAGGCAATGTTGCTGATGACATAATCACAGACATCACATCTCCGCCGTCACCAGAAGACATGGTTGGCGAGGACATAATCATTAACGTTGATCAATACCAGCCGAAGGTCATTCCAACGCAGTTGATTGAGGATCAAGGTGCGAATGTATTTGCCATGCTAATAGGCACCCCGACAAACCCGACAATAGAAATATCTGGCATCAACAGGATCATCTCCAAACCAGTAAAAATCACTACAATACCTCCAAACAAGCCAGTCTCAATCGGTGCAATCCAGCATGTTACTCCAAGAAGAGAGGAGCTATCATACGATAATCTTGGTTACATCATAGTCCCAATAAGAAGGATCCCAAGAGAAGCAGACGTCCCGGATCAAATAGACATTGACATGGTGTCAAGGATCTTCTTTGGGGTTTCATCAGGTCTCGGGATTGGCTCTCATGATGATGTCTTTGTCAAGGAGGACTACAACACCTGGCTGAAAAACCGCGGAAATCATCAGTTCTACGCAGGATACATCAGGGCAAATGAGATAACCTCTGCATCAGCGACATTCACTGCTTATGATAATAACCTCAACGAATTAGGCATAGTCACAGTTAAAGATGGAGCATCATCTTCTATAATCAACACCTACCGCTCAGGAATGATAAGCTACGGCAAGCCATTCCAGAAGTTCAGGATTCATGTCAATGAAATCAGGAGCCTTGGAAACAAGGTTTACCTGTACCTCACAAGAAACGGAGTTACTGATTACAAGGTTCTCTCAAAAGGCCAGCATATCTTCCCAGGATCAAGCTGGTATGTTTCAGACATCAAAATGTCAAGTGGTAAAAATGAAATAACACTAAAAAACAGCAATGGCAACATAGAAACATTCCTTCTGGATAAAGTACAGGATAAAACCGGAACACCAAAAGATAATGCTGCTGCAAATGCTCAATCATCAGCGCAAACTACGCCTCCAGATGAAACATTGCAACAAATAGTCGATATAGAAAAAACAATCAACACAGCCTGCACCCAGAATAAACTTAATGAAGACAATGGAGAATCATGTTACACTAATGTATTCACATCAATAAAAGAAATAGCAGATAAAAAAGATATCTCAGATTCTAACAAAAATAAAATAACAACACTCTTGCTAAGATTGCAGACAGCATACTTCTCTTACAATACAGAATTGGAAAAACAGAAATCAAGTAATCCGCAAAATAGCCAGGATATCACAACAAAACAAACACCCATAAAACAATATCTTGCGGAGATTGACTCTTTAATCAGAACAATCCAGCAGTCTCCATCATTCAAGCAAAGTGAACTGACAGGATCACAGGCCTTGCAGTTGGCAAAGCAGTCATATCAAAGGATAATTGATCAATATCCAAAATCAAAATATGCCCCAAATGCCCTTTACAGGTTAGGCAGATTTTACTGGCTTCATGAAAACAATATACCTCTCGCTCTTCAGGAATTCCAGAGGATATTGAATAATTACCCTGAAGATGAGATAGCTGAATTGCAGCTAGCTGAGAATGTTTATCCCAATTCAATTGCGCAGATAGCATCTCAGCTCTCGGACCAAAAGAACGCCTTGACATCAGGTCAGGGAATAATCAGGGATCTCCAGGAGCCAGATGGCAAAACAACCACAGTCGCCCTGGTCAATGCTGAAAAAGCCCTTCCTGAAAGCCAGTCATCAGCAGCAATCAGGATAGAAACTTCAGGTCCAGGTCAGCAATTCCATGTAAATGACGTCTTGACGCAAAGCAGTCAGATTAAATGGATTCTCAAGTCAATTAATGAAAAAGATATAGTAATTCAGGCAACATATAACGAAAATGGCAAGGATAAAACCCAGTCTGCTGCAATTAGTTATGGACAAGCTAAATCTATAAAAATTGGGCCTAACGAAACTGACACAACAGTAATGCAGTTGTTGTCAACAAATCTTCAGCGCGAAGCCCATGTAACAATTGAACCAGCAACCGAGCAGGCATTCTCAGAAGCGCGTTACACTCTCCATCTTCCAATAGAAAAGCGCCCATTCGGCTTGCCATTGTTCAGCGAATCCCTAGATGCTGAAATTGCAAAGACAGACAGCCTGTTAAAAAAATTGGATAAGATAATCCAGCAGGCAAGTGCAATCCACGAGACATGGATCAAGCTGTGTTATCTTACATACGGTGCATTATGGACAAAGAATCTTCTGTTTGGAGGCAAGGCTAATCTTGCAAGAAGCAAGGTCAATGAAGTCTACAAGGAAAAGTTCAGCAATGGCAAGCTTGATTGCGACAATGGAATGACGTTTGAGCAATGTATATTCGAAAAACACCGCGATGAGTATGATAAAGACATAAACATGATGGAAGATGTAATGGGCGAAATCAAGGATGACAGTTACAAGCAGTTCAAGACATTAAGCAAGGATTATGATGATGATCAAAAGACACTTTATGTTTACAAGCGCCTGCATGAGGCTCATGCTGATGACGAAGATATAACACAGAAATACCTTGCAGCTCTTAAGAATCTTCAGCTCCGCACAGCAGAGGAAGATGCAGCAAAAGGCCTTTATTCAGACAAGAAAAAGCTGTTGGATTATACTGGCCTTAATGATCAGCTGAAGAAAGGCATCGATAAGATAATTGGCACAATGCCAGATTCAAAAGACAAATTAACGCTAGAGTTCTACAACGCAAACAAGGAGGCAGTCATAAGGAACTACAAGAAATATGAAATCAATAAGTCAATGGCAGGTTTCTTCGCATCGCTTGAAAATAATGCAAAATCTAATGAAAAGAATGCAGTTGACAAATTAAAGAATTCCTTCTACATGCCACCAGTCACAAGACCAGAACTGCCAAAATCAGAGATACAGTTAGAAAAAAGTACAAATACGTATTATTATACTGACATGTACGGTAAAACGTATTATCTGACAAGTTTAACAAATGAAATATATGACAAGCAGGATGTCATAATAGCAAAGATCGGAGACGCAGAATACACATTCAGCAAAAATCCAAAGGAAGAGCCTCATAAAAGGACATTCACTGCAGTCTCATCAGGACGCTCTGAAGGCAAGGTAGAATTCATGAGCATAGACGCATTTTACTATTTAGAAACAACTTACTCAGAATCAGGAAAGATTGACAAGATCTATGTCTACAAGCGCCCGGAGGCAAACAGCCCAATGGGTTCTGAAGACGATATCAGAGTAGGCGAATACAATGATGTCCAGAATGACCAAAGAAAGATTGACCCGCAATTGTTCAACAAATTGACATCTGCCCAATCCTGTCTGTCAACAATAAACAAGAAAATCGCTTCTTCATCGTTCAGCATTGGAGACAAGGACATTGCCCAATGCGCCGATGGTTCTTACACATTGGGATCATCAAAGAAATCAGTTGGAACAAGCTGTATAGACTTCATGTCCCCATCAGACTGCAGGATTCTATTCAACGCATGCGATCCTGTGATCTGTCCTGCATCTCGTTGTAATTTCGGCGGCGATTGGCAGATGAGGAATGTTGTCCAGTCAGGAATCATAGGCTCGTCTTTGGCATGTATAAAGAATTTCCCTGAAGTCTATATGCCTGTCTGCATCACTGGTATTATTGCAGGATTGCAGAATATTCGCTCAGTCATCGCAGGATACAAGGAATGCCTGATAGTAGCAAAGGTTGAAGGCCGTGCAGTCGGAATCTGCGACAAGATAAGATCATTTGGAATTTGTGAGATATTATGGAAAGAAGGCATAGCTATATTCAACGCAAGATCAGGAATCATAAATACAGTCGCAAAAATGTTCGGAGAGCCTGAAGGCGGAGGCGAATACGCATCCTTCCAGCAGAACTTTGACAACTCAGTAAACACTCTAAAGTACTTCACGCAGGATTACGCGAAGAACGTCTTCGCCCAGTATAATGGCGGCTCTCTTCCAGAGATAGGCGGAGCAATCTGCAAGTCAGCAATCTTCGGCAAGGTTCCAGGCATTGGAGATTTCTTTGACCAGATAACAAGGCCTGAAAGTCCGCCTCAATTCACGGCATTCTTTGCCGAGACTCCATTCACAGACATCACAAACAAGCCCATGAGCATCTATAACCTGTTTTACCACATCTACGCAGGCGCGAATCAAAACATAAGATTCAGCATATTCCTTCAGACAAAGGATCTGACTGACCAGCTGGCATTGCCTCCATTGTATCTGATAAGGAGCCGTCCGTTGCCTCAGGGTGAATTTGCTTCTGAAAGCGTGTCGCTCCAGCGTCCATCAGGCTACCAGGAGATATGCGTGGAGATTGATTCTCCGAACTATGGTCGCGATCTTCAATGCGGCTTTGGCAAGGTTTCAACTAGTTATTTCATGAATTATGTAAACGAGCAGTTCACCAAAAGCGAAATGACAAAAGATATTGATTCAGAAGAAAAATGCACTCCAACTCCTGGCAGAATCACAAGCTATCAGTATCAGGATGGTGAACTTACAGGCGGTCTTCCAAATTACCCGACAGAAAATTACCCAGGATCAAGTGTTGTAGGCGGTGCAGTCGGAAGCTTCTCAACAAGCTTCCTTAGCACAGGCATTATCAGGAAATGTTCGAATTATGATCCAGATGTTGGAACAACAGCAAATAATTGGATGCCTATTTGAACATGCGGCAAGGATGATCGAGGCCGTGACATAGGAATATGTTACCTGCACCAGCCTTCTGCAAAGGAATTGATTAACAGCGTTTCAGACAGGGTTGAAGTGCAGGGAGATATAGAGCAGCAAGCAAAGAAAATCATAGAGGAAACAGGAATTGAAGTCCAGGGTGCGACAATATTGACAAAAGAAGAGATTGTTAAGATATTAGAAGCAGCAGAAGATAATATAAACAAAGAGCAAACAGAGCTAAATCTGAAAGAAGCAATACATAAATACAATGCCATCTTAAACTCTCTTTATGTTGATGACGAAAGTGCATCAGCAGCATTA
>CAYITV010000029.1:0-8438 GCA_964366285.1 Candidatus Woesearchaeota archaeon
TTCACTGCACTACCGCATCGCTTTTATATCTATGGCGAGGATCTTGACATGGCCATTAAATTACTCGTTAATGGAATAAATTACCCGTCTGTTCCCGTGCTTCATTTTAATGACACTGTGATTGGATTTGATGCCAAGCCAAGCGTTTTCAATGCCCCTCCAGACCAGATAGTTGATTATGATCTGGCAGTGGAGGACGGCAATGGCGCTACTTCTAATTCGCTGTTTTTGACCATATATGGGTCTGTATCTTAACCTGCATAGAATATCAGTTTTTGAGTACTTTTATAAATTAGGTTTAGCTGCTGTTTCACATGGTTTTGGAAGCATTGGGGGACAACCTGAAGAAGACGCTGAAAAAGATAGCCAGCGCTTTATTCGTGAATGAGAGGCTTATAGACGAGCTTGTGAAGGACATGCAGAGGGCGCTTTTGCAGGCTGATGTCAATGTCAAGCTTGTCTTTGAACTGACCAAGAAGATTAAGGAGAGAGCGCTTAATGAAAAGCCTCCTGCAGGAGTGAGCCAAAGGGAATACATAGTGAAGATTGTTTATGAAGAACTGGTAAGATTCTTTGGAGAAGAGAGAAAGGGGATTGAAATAGGAAAGAAGAAATCTTTTGTCGTGATGCTTATCGGCCTCTATGGCTCTGGAAAGACAACAACATCGGCTAAACTAGCAAAATATTACAGCACTAGAGGATTCAAGATTGCGACTGTCGGACTTGATGTTCATCGTCCCGCAGCACCGACGCAGCTGAAGATGGTTTCTGATGCAGTGCATGTTGACTGCTACATAACTCCTGGAGAGAAGAATCCATTGAAGATATGGAAGCAATATGAAAGTAAACTGAAAGGCTATGACATGGTAATTGTTGACACTGCAGGGAGGGATGCATTGAGCAAGGACCTGATAAAGGAGATAGAGGATGTTTCGAAAACAATCAATGCTGATGAAAAGCTCTTGGTGATAAGCGCTGATATTGGCCAGGCTGCCTTGCAGCAGGCAACACAGTTCCACAAGAGCTGCGGAATAACTGGGGTTGTTGTTACTAAACTAGATGGGACTGCACGCGGAGGGGGAAGCTTGAGCGCTTGTTCTGCAACTGGAGCTCCAATAAAGTTCATTGGATCCGGGGAGAAGATGGAGGACTTAGAGGTCTTCAATCCTGAGGGGTTTGTAGGAAGATTACTTGGCATGGGGGATCTGCAATCCTTGCTTGAAAAGGCTGAACAAGCCATAAGCGTTGAAGATGCTGAAACCATAAGCAAGCGCATGATGAGCGGAGAGTTTAATTTTTTGGACCTTTATGAGCAACTGCAAGCCATGAAGAAGATGGGACCGTTGACAAAGGTCATTGAGATGATACCTGGATTTGGCGGAATGAAGATTCCGAAGGAGATGCTTGAGGTGCAGGATGAGAAGCTGAAGATGTGGAAGTATATCCTTGACAGCATGACGAAGAATGAATTGGAGCATCCTGAACTTCTTGAAAGGGGAAGGATTGAAAGGATTGCAAAGGGAAGCGGATGCCAGGTGAAGGATGTAAGGGAACTGATAAAGCAATACAACCAGAGCAAGAAGGTGATGAAGATGATGAAGGGAAAGAATCCTGAGAAGCTGATGAAACAATTCGGGAAGGTGAAAAGGTAGGGATTAATAAAAGGGGTGGATCATGATTATATTATGCGAGGGATGCGGAAGAGAGATTAATGTCAAAGAAAAAAGATTTGCTGAAGTGAATTATAATTATTTTTGCGAGCAGTGCAGGAGTGAATGATGAAGGATATTGTTGGCAGAGGTGCTGAAGCTTTGTTGTACAGAGAAGGTGATACATTAGTGAAGGAGCGGATTGTTAAATCTTATAGAATAAATGATATTGATCTTGAGTTAAGAAGATCAAGAACTAGGAGAGAAGGCAAGCTGCTTCAGAAATTAGAAGGAATAGCACCTAAAGTCTTTAAGGTTGATGATGAGCAGATGCAGATAAAGATGGAGTATGTTGATGGGGACTTGGTGAGGGATGTGCTGGACAAGAAGAAAGTTAAGCAACAGAGATCTTTAATGAATGAGATTGGAAGAATAATAAGCGTTTTACACAGCAGAGATATAATACACGGAGATTTGACAACATCCAACATAATTGAGCAAAGCGGTAAGGTTTTTTTCATTGATTTTGGATTGGGATTTGTGAGCAAGAAGATTGAAGATAAGGCTGTTGATATTCATGTGCTAAGACAGGCACTAGACAGCAAGCATTTTAGATGTGCAGAGCAATGCTTCAAATGGTTTTTGGATGGATATGGGAAATGGAATGGAAGCGATGAAGTGATAAAGAGGCTTGAGAAGGTTGAGAAGAGGGGAAGGTACAAGCGAAAAGAACCATAAAGATTTTGCTGAGATATAAAATAGAGTTGTGATACTTTTGTTCTGGTAGAATAAACTAATAGATAGTGAATGCTTGATGATTGTATTTGGATTGCTATTGAAATAAATTCTTGATGGCATACTGTAGAATATTTTTTTTACCGCATGCCTTCTGTTGTGAGTATAGGGATGTACTGATTATGCTGGAAGCTAGCATCCAAGATTTGAATGCTCTTCTGCCTTGAACAAAAATCTTATAGCTAAAGCACTTTTTGGGATAATGAAGCTTAAGAAAGGTTTAAAACTGTTCTTTCATGTTTTAGTCTTACAGCCCCGTCGTCTAGCGGCCAAGTTTCTAATAACGTCGAGAGGATACGGCCCTTTGGAGGCCGTGGCGGAGGTTCAAATCCTCCCGGGGCTATATTAATTACTCTTGAACAAATAGTTAAAATTGCTGTAACAAAGGCATCGGAAGGCTGAAAAAAACGATTCAGACATAAGTTTTATAAATGCCCCTTTGGTGATTACTTTTTGTAAAATGGCACGTATATATTCAAAGAAGAAGGGCAGGAGCAGGAGCAAGAGGCCTGCAAGGCGAATAAAGCCAAGCTGGGTAGGCTATGATGCCAAGGTTGTGGAACAGCTTGTCCTGAAGGTTGGAAAGACCGGGCTGACTGCTGGGCAGATTGGATTAGTATTAAGAGATTCTTATGGGATTCCTGATGTGAAGGCAATAACCGGCAAAAGAATAAGCACCATACTGCTTGAGAACAATATGACACACAAACTGCCTGATGACCTTGTTGCATTAATCAAGAGAGACATAAACATAATGAAGCATGTTGATATGCACAAAAAGGACGGGCCGTCATTAAGAGGATTGACATTAACTGAAAGCAAGATTGGAAGACTGGCAAAATATTACAAGAGAATAGGAAAACTGCCGCAGGACTGGAAGTTTGACAGGGCAAAGGCAAAGCTTTTGCTTGAATAATTTCTTCATGCTCGTAGAAAATGGGGTTCAATGAACGAATTCAGCAAGCAGTACTGCTATTTCGCGAGAGAGTAAGCCATGGGCCTGTGCTTGTTGTTGGAAACTTGGATGCTGACGGGATAACTGCGACATCTTTGATTGTTAGAGCATTGATGAGGGAGCATATTTCATTTGCAGTGAACATAATAAAGCAGATAAATGATTCCTATCTTGACGAGCTAAGCAGCAGTCCATATGGAACTATATTCTTTGTAGATCTTGGAAGCGGATACATCAGCGGGATTGAGCAAAAATTAACTGGAAAACATGTTTTCATTCTGGATCATCATTACCCTGAAAAGTGGGAGGTGCATCAATCGATCATGCATGTAAATCCGCACCTAGATGACATTGACGGGACAAAGGAGATAAGCGCTGCCGGAGTTTGCTATTTCTTTGCACGACAACTGAATGTGCAGAATCTGGACATGGCTCACCTTGCATTGATTGGGGCTGTGGGAGACATACAGGAGAACAATGGATTCATAGGACTAAACAGGGAGATATTGAAGGATGCACTGGACAACAACCTAATTGAGGTAAAGGATGGACTGAGGATGTATGGGATTTATACAAGACCATTATCCAGGGTGCTTGAATACAGCACAAATCCGTACATACCTGGAGTGACTGGAAACCGTGCGGGGGCATTGAAGTTCATTGAGGAGCACGGGATTGCAAGAAAGGGAAAGAGTGAGACAATAAGACTAAATGATCTTAACCAAGACGAGGTTGACAAGCTGCTAAATGCCCTTCACATGAAGGTGCAAAATAACCTGCTTGGGCCGGTTTATCTCTTGAGAAAAATGAATGATATTCCTGCATTAAGGGACTTAAGAGAATTCAGCACTTTATTGAATGCATGCGGAAGGATGGGAAAAGCTAGCTTGGGGGTTGGTGTTTGCCTGGAGGACAAAGAATCTATTGCACAGGCATTCAAGATACTTGAGGAATACAGGCATGAAATACTGCAGGGGCTGGAATGGTTTTATAAACATAGAGGAACTGAATGCGTCATTGAGGGAAAAGGGTTTACAATAATACGCGCTGATGCTGAAATAAGAGACACAATAATAGGCACGTTAGCTTCATTGATAAGCAAGAGCAATGTTTATCCTGACAATACGATAATCATGAGCATGGCAAGGACACTTGGAGACGAGATAAAGATAAGCATGAGAATATCTGGGTTTGGAAAGAGTGCAATTGACTTAAGGAAGATCGTGAAAGAGATCATTAACAAGACTGGAGGATATGGCGGCGGACATAGACTGGCTGCCGGGGCTACTATTCCGCAGGACAAGGAAGACAAATTGATTAGCATTGCTACTGAGACATTAAGCAGAGGCGTTGTTGAAGAGCAGTTGATTAATAATTGAAGATGGGATTGGTAGATGGATATTAAGATGCGTTGTTGTGATCTTTTTTTGGTGGAGTAGACTAACAGACGTGGATGCTTGATGATGGCATTAGAATAACCATTTGAATAACTTTTTGATTGCATAGATGGAATATTTTTTCTTTTGCATGCCTTCTGTTGCGATGACTGTAATGTGCAGATTATACCAAAAGCAGGCATCCGAGACTTGATTGCTCTTCTGCCTTGAACAAAAGTCAAATAACAATAGCACTTTATCTGAAGCACTCAAAAGCTTTAAAAACACACCTTCTGGCTTATCTCTCATGGCAACAGAAAGACAACGCGCCAGAAAGAAGTGGCATAGCATAGTTGGCAAGGGCATCTTTGACAAGGTGAAACTAGGGGAAAGCCTAGTGAACAATGCAAAGGAACTGCTTGGCAAGAGATTGAGGATAAACCTGATGGTGCTCACAAATGACCCAAAGAAGCAGAGCATAACCCTGGTGTTCAATGTTGCTTCTGTTGAAGGGGACAATGGAATTGCAGAACTTATAGGATACCAGCTAAGCACGTCCCATGTCAGAAGGGTAGTAAGAAAGGCTGTAAAGAGGATTGACGACTCATTCATGCTCAAGGCAAAGGACCAGTCATTGTTTGCGGTGAAACCATTATTGATCGCAAGGCACAGGACAAACAAGAGCACTGCAACAGCGATAAGAAAAAAGGCAAGAGAGCTTTTGGAACAATCATTCCAGAAGATGAGCGGCGAGGATGTATTTGCAGCAGCAATAGGAAACAGGCTGCAGATGGACTTGAAGAATGAACTGAAGAAGATATATCCGATAGCTGTGAGCGAGATCAGGATACTGCAGAGACGCTAAACCTAATTCCTTGTTTTCAACGTTTTTGACCGAAAGCTATAAAAACATAGATAAGATTAATATGCTATTGAAAAGAGGCTCATCATGAACATCCAGCTGGCGCTAATAGCACTTGTCATACTGCTTCTTGGCTTTTTCTCAAGCGACTTTGCCAAAAATAATGAAGTGACTGGAACTGTTGTAGGGCAGAACATCGATATCAGCGATGCAAGCTGCAAATGGAATGGGCAGGCATATGAGGTATGCATGAATGTGGACTGGAGCGGGGTTATTGGATCGCATGCAAAGGCATACATAACCGGAGGACAATCATTGGATTTGACACCGAAACAATATGAAAAATCGTTTGCTTACTGCGATGATGCTGGGGATCGTGACGGCACTTATGGCGGAGGCGTTTATATTTATGACACACACCAAAGGGTTGTTGCTGTGAATAATAAAGCACAAGTTTCATGCAACAGGGAAAAGGAAGTTTCTGAGAATGTTTTCACAAAGTCATTCAACTTTCAGGCATGGAAGACTGAAGGATTCAAGCATGGCAGTGGGAACAAAGGAGAGGGGGTCGTGAGCATTGACCTGTCGAGAGAGCCGGAGTCCTGCGAGCTTGAAGGAAGATGGAAGACTGACAACAAGAAATACAAGACACTAGGAAGACCGCAATTATACTGCCACAATGCCGAGGGAACTACATATGGACATGTTGACTCTACGGGACAATATGTCATCAATGATGCGAATCTTTTCAGATGGGCTGGAGGGAGCGAGCCTGCATCTGATCCACTGCCTGAGAAGACTGATGATTACATATTGCACTTGTGGACATGCGACTTCCTGTATTATGCTCCGATGGACAAGAGATACTATGCGAGGGCGTATGTGGAGAACTTCGGAAGCAAGAATCTTGAACTTCATTGGGAATACTTCAATGATGACACTTTACCGGCTGTTGATTTTTTCCTAGACTTAACTTGCAACCTAAAACCAGAATATAAACCTGTTTCGAAAAAGGTCGTCATAAAAGAGCCGGTTCCTGAGCAGCCAAGAGAGGCAGAAGAGACATTTGACATAGATGTTGAGGATCTTGAGACTGAGGCTGTTTTGTACAATGCTGAACCTGCAGGATTCTGGGGAAAGATGAAGAATTGGCTGGTCAGATTGTTCTTTTAATTTTTGATGTAGAAAGGTATTTAAACGACTGTTCATTGGTGATGCGTTATGAAAGAGGTGCATGATAAGCTTGTAATAACTGTAACTATAGGATTATTATTGTTATCATTCTTTTCTTATTATACTAATCTAGGCACAGGGGCTTTTACGATACTAGGCGGAGGCAAGACTTTAGGCTGTGTTGATGTGGAGAAGGCAGCAAACTTCAAGGAAGATGACTATAAATCTTCTTATGACCTTAATTACGATGGTAGAGTAGATTATCTTGATGTTGAAATGATAAAAGAAGCTGTAAGGGATTTGCCTTGTTCTGATAATGAATGCGCAGAGGTTGGAAGGACCAGGTGCGACGTGCTTGGGAAAATAGTGACATGCGAAATGAATGATTATGGGATGAAGGTTGAAAGGGCGGAGAAGTGCCCTTCAGGACAGGAATGCGTTACGAAACAACTAAACTTAAGGCAGAACCGAGCTGATGATTTCATGCACGGCGGGCCTGTAATAGACCGCTTTGCAGTATGTGAAAATAGCAGACATTCATTTATTGATTAATTTTTAGTGTATTTTAATATTGTGTAATACATCTCTCCAACTGAAACTTTAATCTCTTTTGCCAGCTTAAAGCTTGATGATACATTTTTTATCAAATCTGGCTTGTTTGTGATAATTGTTATTGAATCTTTGACTACAAATTCAGCCTGATGGAAGAATTCCTTGATTAATTTTTCTGGCTCTTCATCGCGCTTAGAGATAAGCATGTTCGTGATTATGTGGTTTATTGAGTGCTTCTTGAATAAAGTGTCAAGCCAATTAATCTCGTAACATTGCGGAATGATTTTTGTCTTTGCATACCTGCAGTTGATGACGGCGTTGCGGATGTTGTTCTTTAATGGGTCGATAGCGCTGATATTGGCTATACCTTGCTTGTATGCTTCAAGCGGTATGATTGCATCCTTGCATAAAGGATCAAGGATTACATCCTTCTTTTTGGCATTTGCCATTTTGATTAAAGATGCTGCTATGCAACTGCTGATGCTCCTATTGTTATATTTTATCCTGTATGGCCTTTTGCAGATGTTGTTTTTTACAAGCAAGCCGATCAGACAGTTCTGGTCGATGATGTCGATGATAATTGTTTTCTTTGGATCCTTGTAATATATCTTGAATCCATTTTCCCTTAGAGTCATTCCAAATTCTTTTGCAACATCGACACTCTTGAATTGATGACTGCCTTTCCTTAAACAGAAGATATCGTACTTTGTCTTCTTGTCCAGAGATTTTGTGATATCTTTTATTGAGGAGGCTATATCATTTATTGAAGAGAAAGTAAATTGCTTGAACAGATTGTATATTGTGTCTACTGTGCGTGGATCTTTCTTTAATTTTTTGAAGAGGACCGTCTGCGGTAGAATGACTTTTCCCTTAAGTTCTTCTGCTGAAATATCTTCTAACCCGGTTATTGTTTTTGCTATGTACATTTTTATCTGATTATGGCAAAATCCTTAAGCTCCTTTGTTGGTCTTTCTTCCTTGATGTTTATATTATCAACTGATGCCAGCTTGTGCCCTTTTTTGCAGATTGCAATCATTTTGTCTATGCATTCTTTCTGCCCTTCAAAAACTGCCTCA
>CAYITV010000030.1:0-8386 GCA_964366285.1 Candidatus Woesearchaeota archaeon
GGAAAGCACATCTATCAATGAGCTTTCTTTTTTGTATGTCACAAGCTTGGCATCCTTTATGCCGGCAAGGTCTTTTGTGATGTTTACTGCCAAATCCTTATTTCCAAGATAGTCAACAAGGCCGTTCTTGTATGCCTCCTCGCCGAGATAATATATGCCTGTTGAAAGAGGCTGGATTTTTTCTTTTGGGATATTACGGTTGATTGAGACCTGGTCGATGAAGAATTCATGGATCTTGTCAAGCTTCTTTTGAAGCATCAATTCCTCTTCAGAGGACATTTCCTTGTATGGAGAGCCTATGTCCTTGAATTTTCCTGATTTTAATGACTGATAGTTAATGCCATAATCCTCGAAGAGCTTGGAAAATTCGAGATAAGATGCTATGACTCCAATAGAACCTGTAATTGAAAGCGGATCTGCGACTATCTTGTCTGATGCAGATGCAATCCAATATGCGCCTGATGTGCCGATGTCTTTTATTAATGCAACAACAGGCTTCGGGGAATTCTTTACAATGTCTGCTATTTCCTTTGATGCGACAACTGTTCCGCCAGGGGAATTGATCTCAAGGATTATGCCTTTTACGCGCTTATTCTCTATTGCTGACTTGAGAAAACCGGCAATTGTTGATGAGGAAATTCCTTTTTGGTAGAAGTTTACAGATGAATCTTCAGAGACAATCATTCCTTTTATTGGGATAATTGCAATCTTGTCTGAAATATCAAGATTTGAGTTGAATATGCTTGAAAGAAAGTAGCTGATAATGAAAAGAGCCAACAAGACGCTTATTATTACCAGAAATTTAGATGCCATGCTCACCTGCTCTTCTTTTTTTGCAGCGCGAATTCGACAACTTCTGTCTTTGCGACCATGTCAAGATAGCGATGGCGATGAGATCTTAGCATGAACAGCGAATCAATCAGCAACAGCAATGTCGAGGTCTTGCTGAGATTCCTTATGAAGCACTGCTTGAATGACAGACTGCCAACCAATGAACGGACCCTTATCTTCATCAATGCCTTGCCCAATGTCTGGCTGATCTTGTATTCAAGGACTGCCCAATAAAGGATTGTCAATACTGCAGCTATCAATGAGATGAGCATTGTCTGGAATGACATTGTTTCACGCAGGGAAGCCCATACATCAACCATTGTTTCTGGATTTGGGATTGTTCTTGGATAGAAACGGTTTAAAGGCAGGCCGATAATTATAGAAACAACAAGGGCGTCGATGAGATAAGCGCATACCCTCTTCCACAAGGCAGCTGGAATCTCAATTTCACCCTTTTTCATGTTTTTTCCTTGAGCGGGTAAGTATTTAAACGTTTTTGTGCTTTTTTGGAGTGATGAAAGATATTCATACATTACAGGGTGAAGATGGAAGCGTCAATGAGCTGAAACTTGAGATGTCAAGAAAATTACATATGGCTAGAGTGCCAAAGAACATAGAGCTGTTGTTTCATCTTGACAAGAAAGGAGATATGAGATTTGTGACCAAACCGACAAGAACAATAAGCGGGGTTGCACCGGTGGCAATAATGACAAAGCCTTTCAGATGCCCTGAGCAGGCAAAATGCACCTTTTGTCCTGGAGGGCCTGGAAGCGCTTATGGAGACACGCCAAAAAGCTATCCTGGAGGAAGCCCGGCACATCTGAGAGCGATGAGGAATGATTATGACAGCTATCTGCAGGTGTTCAACAGGCTGGAGCATTATGCACTTCTTGGACAGGATTTCGGCAAGGTTGAACTGATAATAATGGGAGGAACTTTTATTAGCTATCCTAAATCTTATAGGGATGAGTTTGTGACTTATGCATTGAAGGGAATGAATGACTTTTCTGAGATGTTCTTTGATAATAGGAAATTCCTGTGGGAGAAGTTTTTGGAATTCTTTTGCTTGCCTGCTGATGTGAAGAGCGAGGAAAGAATGATGAATGTCAAAAAGAAGATTCTTTCGATGAAAGGCATTAGCACATTGGAAAAAGAACAATTGAGAAACGAGAATGGAAATGTGAGATGCGTTGTATTCTGCGTTGAGACAAGAAGCGACTGCAGCAAGAAGATTCATATTGATGAGATGCTGAAGCTCGGAACGACACGAGTGGAATTAGGAGTGCAGAGCATTTATGATGATGTGCTTGAGAAAGTAAAGAGGGGAAACGACAATAGAGACAATATTGTTGCCACACAATTACTGAGAGACTCTTTCTTGAAAATAGGGTATCACATGATGGTTGGACTGCCTGGAAGCAGCAGAGAGATGGACGTGAAGATGTTTGAGAGATTATTTTCTGAGGATGCTTACAAGCCGGATGCATTGAAGATTTATCCGTGCATGGTATTCAAGGGGACTGAATTGTATGATGAATGGAAGAATGGCGGATTTATTCCTATTGATGCTGAAGAGGCTGCTGAACTGATTGTTGAGATGAAGAGACACATACCAAATTACTGCAGGGTGATGCGGATTCAGAGAGATATTCCCACTTACATGGTTGATGCAGGGGTTGAAAGAACTAACTTAAGACAGTATGTGCATGAGATAATGAAAAAGAAGGGGATTAAGTGCAGGTGCATAAGATGCAGGGAGCCTAAGAACAAAAGAATTTATCTGGAAGATGCTGAAATGGTGAGGACTGATTATGGTGCATCAAACGGCAAAGAGATAT
Source organism: Candidatus Woesearchaeota archaeon (assembly GCA_964366285.1). Taxonomy (GTDB): domain Archaea; phylum Nanobdellota; class Nanobdellia; order SCGC-AAA011-G17; family UBA489; genus CAYJXC01. The sequence continues at coordinate 2,670 of CAYITV010000030.1, forward strand.
TTCTCAGCTTGGAGGATGTGAAACAAGATATATTACTTGGATTTGCGAGATTGAGGATTCCGTATAAACCATTCAGGAAAGAGATAACTGATGATAGTGCAGGGATAAGGGAGATACATGTGTATGGGAATGCTGTGAGTGTTGGAAAGACTGCAGGGAAGAATGACGTTCAGCATCATGGGATTGGGAAAAGATTAATGGAAGAGGCAGAGAAGATTGCACGAGAAGAATTCGACAAGAAGAAGATGGTTGTGATTGCTGGTATTGGCGTCAAGGAATGGTTTGTGAATAAATTAAATTACAAGAAGGATGGGGTTTATGTGAGCAAGATGTTGTTGTGACTTTGCTAAAAACTAGATGATACACTTTATTGGAATAATCTTGATTTAATCAATCATACCATATTTTATTCTGCTATACTTTATAGACTCCTCAGCACTATATAAACCATTATCTATCGACTCATTATCATCAAGCTCGATACATGTTGGGACATTATTAAATAGTACTTTGTTTTCTGATTTATTACCTTTTATTATCTCAATACTTTTTATTTTTGCCCCTCGATGATGGAAAAACCAGGCAAAATCACTTTTTCTTTCTGTTTCGTTTGATGATGGCCTGCTATACATAAATCCAGTGTAAACAAGCGGAACAACTGCATTAAAATGCGGTATAGACATCTCCCCCCATTCTTCTGATGTATGCCTTACTTCTTCAGTATTCCATAGACTATAAAGTGGTGCAAGTTCTTCGGAATACCACTCATATCTTTTAGAAACAATCCTTCTTTTATTTCTTTTTCTTTTAATTTCTATAGATCCTCTCTCTGTTGTGAATCTTAGATATACAGATCCATAATTTAATACATACTGATGAATTAAATGATTTTCTCCTATTTCCTTAAATGGAATCAAAAAATCTGAATACGACAATCTGCTACTGGCAAAAGCATATTTTGCACTATGCTTTAATATTCTTTTAAGATATGAGCATGCAGATTCTGCTGGTTGCATCAAAGAGATATTGTCTGATAATATCCCCTCAAGATTTTTGTTTGGATTTATCTCTTCTATCCATATACCTCTTGGAATACCAAGAAATCCATGTTTGATCTTCAACACCTTGACGTTGGGTTCACACTTTTCACGTTCCTTTAAATGCTCGGCTAATGTTTCTTTTGTTGGGCGTGCAGTTCCATCAGGAACATAAACCTTCAATGTTACATCAGCGGTCTTTTTGGGGTAGGCACTTAATTTAGCCTGTACCACTAGCATTGCATTTTCCCTTGCACTTTCTTTGTCAATATTCTTATGCTCGTAAAACATTTTGCCTGTCCTTTTTGACATTTATGTTACTGTTAAGTAATAATTCACTTATTATTAAAAGTTTTTATTAAAATATTTAACAAATAGAAATATTTATATACTAAAATGGTATAATATTAAATAATGGATGAAATATTAAATCTCAAAGATAGGAAAATTTTGTATGAGCTGGAGCAGGACAGTAGACAATCTCTCACGCAGTTGGCTAAAAAAGTTGGTTTAAAGAAAGAGACTATTTTTCATAGAATAAAAAATTTAGAGAGTAAAGGCATAATTAAAAGCTATCTCACTGAAATTGATATCTACAAGTTAGGATATCAATACTATCCTGTGTTAATTAGATTTCAAAACACTACCCTACAGATAGAGGAGGAAATATTTGATTATTTAAAGAATAGTTCCTATACCGCGTGGTTGACAAAATGTGAAGGGGCTTGGGATATAAATCTAACACTAATTGCCAAAGGAAACTTCGATTTAGACAAATTCTTTAATAATTTCCTATGGAGATATAACCAATATATCTCAGATAAACATATTTTTATTACAACTGAAATTCATTATTTTAAGAGAGGATTTTGGTTAAACAGAGAAACACATCAAATTGTAAGTACTGGCGGTATTGATGCAGGTTTATCAGAAAAAGAATTGCAACTTTTAAGAATCCTTAGCAAGGAAGCGAGAAAACCAATTGTTGAAATAGCTAAGAAACTAAAAGATAATCCAAAAAATATTGCTTATAAAATAAAAAAACTAGAAAGAGAAAATATTATACAGGGATCGAGAATACTAGTTGATTTCTCAAAGATGGGATATAAATTCTATAAAATATGGTTTTCATTAAAAGATTTAACTGATGAAAATTTTAAGAAGCTAATGAATTATTTTAAGAACCACCCTAACATCATTTGGGTCACTAAATTTATCGGATTTTATGATCTCTCAATAGAAATGGAAGTTAAAGATGTTGAAGAGTTCAGAAAGATTTTAGATCAAATAAAAGAGAGATTCTCTAATTTGATAAAAAAACATGAATCATTATTAATATTCGAAGAGAGTGTGATGAATTATCTACCTTGATATTTATCATTTAAAAATGGCAAAGTCTTATATAGACTGCAATCATCGCATCTAACATGACTCTAGCAGATATCATAAAAGAAGCATCAAAAGATGTCGCGCAATTTTTCTATAAAGAATCATTAGGACACCCATTGCTAAAAATATACGCTGTAGGTACAACATTAACAGGAGCATACGTTGGTTCTCAATATGGCCATCCATCTATTGGCGCAACGATAGGATTAGTTAGTGGTCCTCTTTCTATTATTCTCGTTAAAGCAGAAGCTACCAGAGCATATGATGAAGACTGCGGTACTGGACCAGATATTTATGGATAACACTTAGAATTTATTGTATTAATTTTTCTTTCTTCTTGTAAGATAATATGTTGTGATAAGAATTACTGTTAAGATAATGTTCACTAAAGTGAACGCGGGAAGCTGGGTTGGACTCTCTAACTTGATGCATGGTATCTGAATTGCCGGGTTGTAAGAGTTGCATATTGTCTGGCCGGTGTTGGTGCAGGAGCGCTGCTTGAAGCCGTTGACGCATTCACCTATTGTGCATTGGAAAGAATCCTGGCAGACTGGCGGTATGCAGCTTGCATCTCCGTATGATGAAGAGCATACTGTTCCTGATGAGCATGACTGGGAACTGCTTAATTCCAGGCACGGGTCTGCATCGTAGTTGCCGCAGAGCCTGATCTTTGATGTTGTGTTGCAGATTCCCAACCCATCAACCGGGCATTCATTGCTGCACTGCTGGCCGAAAATTCCTTCCAATGTGCAGTTGCCTGAGCAGCCGTCATTATTCTTAATGTTGCCATCGTCGCATGTCTCGTTGTTGGAGCCTTCAATCAACCCATTGCCGCATGAGGCTGCTGAGTTTGAAGATACAGTCAATGTGTTGGATGACATCACTGCGACTGCTGAGCCGTTGACTATTGCTCTTGCCTGGAATTCGTAGATGTTGGCTGGAGCATTAAGATGGTATTCTGCAGTCCATGGAGAGGATGCCGAGCCTGAGGACATGGTTGATGGCTGAGGGTCAACAGTCGCTATTGTCGGATCTGCAGTGTTAATGACATTGAACTGGAATTGAAGACCATTGCAGTTGTTATCTCCAAGAACTTTTGCTGTTACTGGATTTCCTTCCTGCGTTGATGTTGAGAGCCAGGATGCTGCAAGAGAGGAGGCTGTGCAGTTGATGGTGCCAGGACAATTATCACCTGGGATGATGATTGTGCATGAATTGTTAGGATCTGCATCGCACACATCTCCTGCTCCGTCTCCATCTGTGTCTGTCTGCATCAAATCGCAGGAGCCAGATGAGCAATCTGCATCTAACAAACATGGTGTTGTTGGATCACTTAAGCATGTTCCCTTTACTGGACCGTTGACTTTTACCTGGCAGTTGTCATCACAATTTGTTAGTTGATTTGTTGAACATGGATTATCATTTGTCAAGCCTGAGAAATCTCCGTCGTCCAAGACACCATCGCCATCAGTATCTGGTGAACCAACACCAGCTGTCAGCTTGCAGCAGATCTGGGTTGAATATGCCTGATTAGAGCAATCTGCAATGTGGGCATTTGAGGATGATGACATAGTGGCAATACATGTTGCATTGACTGAAGCACAATCAGATGGGAACTGGACATATTCGCAGCTTAAGCCTTTGAAGCAGAACTGAGTGCCGTTTGAGACTATATTCTTTTGCTCTGCGTGGGTGCACGGGAACAGAGAAGAGCTTTTCTTGACTATTGCATTGCATGATGGATCATCTGGATTTGTTGAGCATATTGGATTGCAGGAATAATCTGATGGACTGCCAGTGCCTATGCCTGGGAATGGACAGACTGCATATGGAGCGTTAAGAGCAAGGTCTGGATCACATATATGGGCATTGTTATCGGATGTTGCCTGGAACAATATATCATTTTGATTGCAGGAGGTTGTGTTTACAATAGCGAAGCCTGTGATTGGAGATGCTTTTTGAGATGAGGACAATCCTGTTGAGGTGAACACATTTGTATTAGATGCAAGAAAGCCTGCTGCAAGGATTATCAGGACTGGAATGATGAGATGAATATCCTTCTGTTGAGCCATCAGTTTCCCTCTTTTATGCCTTTCCTAACAAGGCATGAGTTTGTTTATAAATGTTTTCTCGATGTTTTGGGTAGTTTTAAATAGCTTTCTGACTTTTATGATTTTATGGTGTTTGATGATCTGATTGACAGGCTGATAATAAGGGAAGAGGGGAAATCGATATTCATGTCTGCATTGATATCGACTTTGACCTACATATTATTGACAAACCATGAGATGAAGATACAGCAATTCAATTTCCTGCATAAACTGCTGATATTCATGGGAGTGCCTTTCAGCGATGGAGGAATTGCATTATTGGAGACTGGAGTAAGAGGAATTGACCTTGTGCTGGAGATAATAATATCTGCAGTGCTGGCATTCTTCATTGTATTGATAGCTTTTACTTTATTTTCTTATCTGATAGCGTGGGCAACAAAGATGAAGCATAAACTGATGTAGAAATAGTGTTAGCTGATTAAAATGATGATGGTTATTGGTGTGATGGGAAAAGAGCTTGGTGATGGATGACGCATGAAACTACGAGAATTAACAGAGCAGGAATTTGAGAGATTAGGGAAAGAAAATCGTGTAGGCTTAAAATTTAATTTTGACACAGAACATAATCCATTAGAACGCATGAATATCCCTTTGCTATCTGATTTGTTCAGTTTAGAGAGAAGATACAATAGATGGGTGCGCAGGGAAGCTAAAAGATTACATGCCAATGCATATTATGGAGAATTTGAAGAATCTCAGAAATCAAAAGCAACTAGGAACAACGGCGAGCTTCCTTATGTCATACACTTCTATAGGCTATAGATAGATTGCTGTAGAAATACTTTTATAGTGCTTGGAAGGGAATATTGAGAATATGGGATACAACTTAAACAAGAAGGGATATGGAACGAATATTAGAAGTTCTTATTCAGATAGTCCTAGTGGGAATTCTGTATCTTACTTGAACTTGGACTTGATTACCCCGGGGGTCGGGGTTTGCACCTGTGAGAAGAAGGGACCTTGCAGAGGGACTTGCAGGGGAATGAAGAGATAATTGGGACTTTTGTTCTTGTGTTGATATACTAATCGATTAAGGATGCTTGTTGAGTTGATTTGATTATGTATTTAGAATATTTGATTGGACTGCATACTACAACATTGATATGACATAACCGCCGTGCGCATGATTAGAAGTAGTCACCTTAAATAGAAACATTTAAATATGTAGTCACCTATATAG
>CAYITV010000031.1:0-8372 GCA_964366285.1 Candidatus Woesearchaeota archaeon
GTCAGTCACGAAGAGAGTATTGTGAATCTTTGATGGAATTACGTTGCCCAGCAGACAAATGTATTATCTCAAATATAGAAACTGGGTGTAATAATGTGGTATATTGTACAAATGCACAAACAGGTCAAACATATTCTGGCACATATAGTAATCCTGCTGGAATAAACGGAAAATGTAAGTTTGATTGTGCACCTAAACCAATTGATATGAATCTCTATCCAGGTTCTTAACCATGAAAATAAAAACACTATTACTCGCGAAGCATCGTTCACGTTTGCATATTTCTCCTTATTTCATCCTCCTTTTATTGATTATTATATCTTACATATTGGCTTCAACTTCACCTCAAAAACTACAATCTGCATCATCTTCTCAGAATGACATAACTGGTGGACAAGTTATTGTAAAGTGTAGTGATGTCTACGAACTTTTGGTGTATGAGTGTCCTGGTCAAGATGCGAATTGCAGGACCAAATATGATAATTGCAATAAGAAGATAGATAATGCCTGCCCAATAGACAGTTGTGTTCGCATTCGTGAAGAGAATAATTGTGACTTAGACTCTACTTGTGAAGATAATAATAGTGTAACCCATCACGCAAACAATGGTAATTATCCGGGGGATCATTATAAATGCGTAGTCAAATGTAAGCTTAGGGATACATCAACAACCCAAACCGTGTCCTCCTCTATTCTTTCCAGCTAAAATTATTCTTCGTAGGTGTTTTCAAGAAAAGTTTGGGCTTCTGCAAATGTCACTCGATGATCACCATTGATATCGGCTAGCATTGCGGTTTCTTGGAAGTCTTCTAAAATGTATGTTAACCCTCCGTCAAATCTATACTCGCCATTTTGACCCTTTTCTACAATAACGGTTCCCAATCTAATCCCTGTTGCTAATCCCAAAGCAAATTCCGCTCCTTTGTCAATGATATAGATGACTTGTTCTTTAGAAGGTTGTTTGTTTGAGGGGTATATTTCAATTCTTTTTTCAAGTTGTGGTTGCTCATTTTTTTGAGTGGCAATTCGCTGAGGTTCTTTATGTCCTTCTTCTTTTTGTATACTCGCACACCCCATCGCTAGAGGTAGCGCCATTGCCATGGTATACAGATTTTTCATGTTTTTTAGACTGTTGTTTAGGTATTTAAATGTTTCTATTTTTATCTATTTATAAGTAGTAACTAATAAACTTTTACTATTTTAACTATAGAATGCATAACAAACATAATTATTCAATACAAGCAAACACATTCGCTGAATCCAGCCTGCAAAGCATTATGTTTAGAAGCAAACACAATCTGGCTTCTCTGATCTATCCCTCTTGCTAAGATGCAGTCAGGTTTATGGATCTCTCTTGTCTCTCTGTTGCCGACATACTCAATAACTTGTTTTCGTACTGGTTGAACAGCCTGTCTCATCAGGAATCGCTCAACTCTTTCAATCCTATCAAGCAATTCATGTTGCTTGTTCTCCAGAGCAATTATGTCATTCTGCACAAAATGAAAGGAATTTCTTAATTTATTGTCAATATTATTTATGTTCATTCTCAGAACCCTCCCCATTTCTCCACGAATCTCCTTCAAAATCAAATGCATCTCCCGCATGGCCATCTAGATTATGAAGGACGTCGTATGCCAAAGTTCCAGGTGTTTCCTCCAACACAAGGTAAAGATGAGAAGGCCAAATTTTTTGACGAGTAGCATATCGTTTTGCTTGTTCAAGTATTTCATCCGCCCTCTCTGACAAAGAAAGAGGAGCTAAGCCAGCATCATTCAGCCCAGGACGAATCCTCCGTTCCAAAGCATCTATTATAGTGATATAACTGACATTCAGCGCATGTAAGAGATTGAAATTGCCACCTTCTCCCTCTGCAAGGTGAACAAGCCCAAGAAGAAGATGCTCTGGTTCTACCTTTTGATGCCGATTGTCGCGGGCCGCCTGTTCAGCACGTCCAACAACCTCCTTCATCTTCTGTGATAAAAGATACTGCATTTTCATGTCATATCAAATTATCAGGATGCTTATAAATCTTTCCATTTGTAATCACTATAAAGTAAGAAATAAAATAAAGGTAAAATTATGATTAAACCCTTTGCAGCAGCCATTTCCAAACAGGAACTGTTTTTATCCTCTTATTCTCCTTCTCAAGCTCCTCTTCCTGATCAAGCGTTATAATAAGCCCCTCTTTCAGCTTGAATCTGTTTAATGCCTCTAAAATACCATTAATTTCACGCTCTTTGTTCTCTTTGTTAAGCTCATAGCAGACTTGAATGGCTTGTACAATCTTGTTTCCATCCTTCACAATAAAATCACATTCTCCCCCGTCAGCAAAGTAATAAAAATCCTTTTTCCTCCTTTTCAATTCTATAAAAACTGTATTCTCAAGGTTCTTTCCAGTATTTGGAGAGAAGTTAAACCCCGTTATCTGGCTGAATGCAGTGTCTATGAGATATATCTTCTTAGGGGCATTTAGCGATCTTCTTAAGGAAAAATCAAATTTTGGAAGTTCAAAGAAAAAATAAGAATTTGTTAAATATGATATGTACTCTTTTACAGTTATCGAGTTTGCCAGGTGCAGATCATCTTTTATTGAGTTGTAAGTGAACGTTGATGAAACATTAGTTGCTAAAATACTTATTAGCTCCTTTATCGCTGTTTGTTTCTTGATAGAATACCTTGCTATGATGTCTTTGTAGAGAATATTATCAAAAATATTCTTTATGTACCCAGCGTCTTGCGTCTTAAGATATTCCGGAAAACCGCCTAAAGAAAGATAGTCATTAAATGCTTTTTTTATTTCAACCCTCTTCTGTATCCTGTAGCTCCAGTCTTTTTCAGTTTCAATGCCTTTAAATCTTAAAAATTCTGAGAAGGAAAAAGGGAATATTTCAAATGGCTTGTATCTGCCTGTTAGCCTTGTCCCGAATTCCTTGCTTAATAATGACGCATTGCTTCCAGTTATAACAATCTTTTTGCCTTCATCCTGCAGTCTCCTGACAAAAGTTTCAAATTTTTCGATATTCTGTATCTCATCAAAAAAATATGTCTTTGGGTCTCCGTAGATTTCAATCAGGATTTCATTGAGATGTTCAAAATCCTGTGCTTTAAAATCTAGGAATCGTTCATCCTCAAAATTAACATAGCAGTAATTCTCTTTATTTTTCATAAGTTGCTTTAATATTGTTGACTTGCCGCATCTTCTTATTCCAGTTAGAATTATCACTCTATTGTCTTTAAACCAGGAAAGTATCTCATCTAGAATGTCCCTTCTTATGCCTATGTCTGCCTTTTCTATCCCTTCCTTCTGCTTTATGACTATTTGTCTTAAATCCTGTATATTCATCATTTTAGTTTGCCTATTTTATCATAATTACTAATTAGTACTTATTTATAAATGTTTTCATTAGTAATTAGCACCAATGCTCGTTATATAATTCTCTAAAGAATTCGGAAAATTTCCGATTTAATTTCCGAAAAATATATAAAGCACCAATAGTACAATAACACCATGATGCAGCTCACGATAGGAACGAAAGGAGAAATTGTTATTCCAAAGAAGATGCGTGAATACATTGGACTTTCCCCAGGAAAAAAAATTATAGCAGATATAAAGGAAAAGACAATTTTTCTGCGTCAGCCTGAAGAAGATATTGCTAAAAAATGGGAAGAAAGAGCAAAACAAGCCAAAGTAGATGTTTCAAAATGGGTATATGGCGATAAACTCTATGAAGAGGTGTTTTAATTGTATCTAGATGCAAATTTCTTTGTTTTTGCAAATTTTGATACTGGAAGCAATGGTTGTGAAGCAAGACGTATTATTCAAGAAATAACAAAAGAAAAACATGCCATAACATCTTCATTAGCACTTGACGAACTGATGGGGGTTATCATCAAGAATAAGCAACATCAGAAATTGAGGCAGGTGATCGAAGAGATATATTCTATAAAAAATCTTGAAGTTAAGGAGGTCCCATCGTTCATTCCTTTGCGTGCTCTTAATTTTATAGAAAAACATCAGCTAAAACCAAGGGATGCGTTTCATGTAGCACTAATGGAACATTTTGGAGAAAAGGAAATCGTCTCCGATGACGCAGATTTTGACAAGGTTCACAACATCAAAAGGATAAAAATAGGGTGACAATAACTCTTATATAATCCCTCTGGTTTTCTACAAGCATGGAGTCCATCTACGGAAAGGTCCTTTCTTTCATCAAAACTAATGGTCCTTCCCTGCCGATACAAATAGCAAAAGTCATGGAAAAAGACACATTCTACGCTGGAGCAATACTCTCAGATCTTCTTGCAAAAAGAGCAATAAAGATAACAACAGCCAAGGTCGGAGGCAGCCCTCTATACTATCTCCCAGGCCAGGATGACAAACTATCTAAGCTCTATGATCATCTTCCTATTAGGGAAAAAGAGGCTTATAGCCTTCTCCAGGAAAAGAAGGTTGTAAAGGATTCTGAGCTCCAGCCGGCTATCCGGGTAGCATTGCAGATGTTAAAGGATTTTGCAGTTCCATTCGACCATAGCAATGTCAAGATGTGGAAATGGCATCTTGCATCAGATTCAGAAATAAGCGAAATAATCAATCCCAAAAAACCAGATATCCCGCAGATTCAGCAGCAGCTAGAGCCAATCCAGCAGCTTCTGCCAATAGAAAAAAAGCAAAAGAAGTCAAAATCTGTATCGCAGGATGACTTCGCTATACAGATTCAGGATTACCTCTCAAGATACAACATAAAAACAGTTGAAAATATCTCGCAAAGAAAAAACAAGGAATTGGTTTCAGTAGTCAATATCCCATCTTCCATAGGAGAGCTGGAGATGTTTTTAGTAGCAAAGAACAAGAAAAAGCTGGCAAATAGTGATATATCTTTAGCACATCAAAAAGGCCAGTCAAAGAGGCTTCCAACACTGCTGTTGACAACAGGAGAAATAACAAAGAAAACCCAGCAGCACATAGAAAAAAATTTAAAAGGCCTGCTTCTTGTTAGAAAGATATGAAAAATAAATTAATAATCTCATTAATGCTAGTATTCTTATTTACATCTATTTATACTAATGCTTCAGAGCAAAACATCTTTGATTATCTTAGGAAGATTGATGCCAATTACGCTGTTGTCCTGGGTGTAAACGGCAAGAGCGGCGACAGCTTTGCAGCAGCAGATATAATCGTCAGTCTAAAGAAAAATTTCAATCTTGACATAGAACCGGTAATAGAAAGCCCGTCAGTAGAAAATACTAACAAAATATTGATAGGCCACCCATGTGACAACTCCCTGATAAAGCTAAGCTGCGAGGAATGGCCGTATGATCCAGGAACAGCTTTGATAAAAATTATGGAAAATGATCTCGTGATTGCAGGAACCACTATAGAAGACACAAGAAGGGCAGCCAAGGTAATTGCAAATTACAAGCAATTCCCTCAGTTGAAGCAGTACAAAGAAGTCCTGGTGTATGGCGATACCCTGAAGCTTGAGGACATTACTTTGGATGTTGTCAAGAAAGAAAGCGATTTCATCTGCGGCGACAACATATGTGCTGTTGGAGAGAAGCTCTTCTGCCCTGCAGACTGCAAGCAGACATCCTGTTTCAAGCTGTGCCAAGAAAATGGATTCATAGGCGCTTCATGCAAAGACCCTCCAGGAAATCTGAATCTGCCATTCTGCTCAGAAGATGAAACAAATCAAGGTCCAGGTTACTGTGCAGACGAGAAAGTATGCTGCTGCAAGAAAGAAACAATAAGTGAAAAAGAAAATAACGAGCAAGATCAGGAAATCAACAAAGAACAAAAAGAAAATCTTTCAATATTTCAGATAGTATGGCGCTGGCTGAAGGAATTATTTTCTACCATATTTTAAATCCTTGTACAGGGAAGCAGCAAAATAAAGAATCAACAGGCAAATGACAATAATAGAAATCATCTTCCACAACTCAAAAGCCTTTTCTTCCTTTTCAAATTTAGTCTCAAAGCTATTGCAACTGCTGTTAAATATCTCCATTGCAATAGCAGTTAGGTACAATGCTGCATCATGGACTGCTGATTGTGGAAATTCATTGTTTCGCGTGCCAACCCAGGCTTCCCATCTTTTTCCTTGCTGGGATCCAGTATATATGACATCTCCCAAGCTAAAATGCTCAGAAATACAGTCAGCATATTTATAACCTTCAGATCCTTGGTCCTCATATTTCTTATGCAGGTCATATTCCTCTCCCGAGATGCTGTGCGGAGCAGAGAAGCTGTCAACAATGTAATGGCTTGCAATTCCAAAAGATAAGCTTGCATTGTTATAATCTCCATCACCAACGTTTTTCTTCATCTTTTCAATCCAAGACTCTGCCTGTTTTATTGATAAAGGAAAGCTGTGCCTTGTAAAATCCTTAAATTCTTTATCTGGTGTTATGCTGCCATATTCCATCAGTCCAAGATTCAGCTTAAGCCTTATGCTGTCATCTAGCCTGTAATAAACGCTGTCGGCAAATGCCTGATGCGTGTCCCAATTCCATGCAGAAGCAGAAGGAATAAGAATGATAATCAAAAAGAGAGTTATGAAGCGCATGTGAAAAGATGATAAAGCCAGATTTAAAAAAGTATACCTTTCAAAAACCAATCTTTTCTTTTATGGATTTAATATGATGTTTCAGTTCTTCTTCCTTGTGCGATAACCATTCTTTGTGCTGCGCATGCCGTTCTTCAAGATAGCGTTCTGCCTCCGGAGAAGGAGGAACAAGCCATCTAAAGATGTTAAAGAAGATGTACAGCACAATAAAGAATAGTATGGCAGTAATTAATGTGTGGCGGTCGAAGGTGATATCAGAATACACGCTTACAATAGCTAGATAAGCAACGAAAACAATGAACAAGGAGCTGCTCAAGAAAAAAGAAATCTTCTTTGAAATGGAATGAAAAAAATCAATAAAGAATAAGATAATAGCTATAGTAAAGATTACAGCAACGATGATGAGTTTGTAGAATGCTTCGTTTCCAGATTGTATGACTGCATCGAACCCATAGCGTTGTATAAGATGTCTTATTAAATCAACAACAACAAAAATCAGCACGATGCTGTTGCCATAAGCAGATTCCCACCCAAGCTCCTCTTGTTTGTGCCTGCCAAAATAAATCTGCACCAGAAGAAGGGTGATAGCCAAGGGAGCGATAGCCCATAGTACCTCATGATGGTCATAAGGGACTCTCGCAATCTCAAGAAAACGCGGGATTATAATGGTTTTAAAGTAATCAACAATGAAAGGAACAGCTGTTTCTCCGATATATCCCATAGTATCACTCTTTTTCAAACAGCTATAAACAATGTATTCTTATAAAACTTTCTTGCCTAAAAAACAAAGATTTTTATATATTCAAGTTTCTATAGAAGTATGCCAAAATCAAAAAAAGGTGATTCCTGGTCTCTTGACAAGACAGCAGCCATTATTTTTACTATAGTTGCAGTTCTGCACGCATGGCGTCTTCTCTATCAGTTGGAAGTCCGCATCGGATTGTTTACTGTACCTATGCTGTGGAGCATTGTTGCTATTCTCATTTCTGGCATGATGGCATTGTCATTCTGGCGAAGAGTTGGATAAAACTGCAAAATCGAAATTGCCAATAGAAAGCTTAATAAGTAAATACTTACATAATATTATGGTGATATTTACATGAAAAGTAATGAAGTCGAAGTCATAAAGTTGCTCATAGAAAACAGGGATAAGGAGCTGAATATTAATTATGTAGCCAAACTTTTGAAGAAAGATTACAAAAATGCCCACAACATAATTAGCAGGCTTTCCAAAATGCAATTGGTCAAACTACAGCCATTTGGCAGGTCGCATAGGGTGATATTGCTCAATAGAGTTCATCCCTTAGTCTTTGAGGCAGAGTACATCAGAAGAAATGAATTGCTCAGGAATAAAGACATTGCCATAATGTGCGATTCATTCAATCGCATGCACTCAAAGCTGTATGTTCTTCTGTTGTTTGGCAGCTATGCAAAGAAGACACAGACAAAACATTCTGACATCGATCTCATGTTCATAGTTCCGGACGCTGCAGAAGATAAAATGGAGAGGGAGATTCAAAACATTGCCAGCATACTTCCTCTCAAGATCCACATGAATATATTCAGGGAAAGCGATTTTAAGGCCATGAAAAATTCAAAGGAAATTACTGTTGGGTCAGAAGCAATGAAGAATAACATAATACTCCATGGAATAGAACCATACTACGAACTACTGTCTCAGTAGAAATCCTTTTAAACGAAAAGACTGCCAATTCTAATACTTTAGTGCCTCGGTAGCTCAGCCGGTAGAGCACATGGCTGTTAAACCTGCTGAAAGTGAAAGTGGGGACCAACCATGTGGTCATTTTC
>CAYITV010000032.1:0-8356 GCA_964366285.1 Candidatus Woesearchaeota archaeon
GTGATAGCAGCAAGCAGATCTATTACACCAAACTCGACAACAACGGAAACACCCTGATTGATGACATGAGATTGACTGCTAACCCAATAGACTCAACGCATCCATCCATCGGTGTTGATTCAACCACCAATGTTCATGTTGCTTGGCAAGATAACTATGGTCAAGGATCAACTATTTACTACAAAAAGCTCGACAACAACGGGAATACTCTTGTTGATAACACGAAGCTAACCTATAACACCTCTGGTGCAGGTCTTCCTTCCCTTGACATTGATTTCCAAAACAATGTCCACGTTATCTTCTGGCAAGATTGGGAAATCTTTTACAAGCGTACAGTCACCAACCTCCCGCCTTCCCTTTCTCCCATCGGCAACAAAGTCGTGAACGAGAGTCAACAACTCACCCTCCAGTTGGTTGGCACAGATCCCTACCATGATCCCCTGACCTATGGGACTGATGCTGGCAGTGTGTTGCCCAGTTCTTTCAGCTTTAATGCAACAACCGGACTGTTCCAATGGACGCCCACTTTCAATGATGCGGGCAACTATACTGTGACGTTCACGGTGAGCGATGGGCAGCTGACTGACCAGGAGACTATCACCATCACTGTCCTTGATGTTTCACAGGGAATACCATCATATCCGCCACAGTTAAGGCCATTCTGTCTCGCGCCGCCGGCAAACCTTGTTTCATGGTGGCCTGGTGAGGGAAATGCAAACGACCTGCAAGGACTGAACAATGGCACGTTAGTTAATGGCGTTACCTTTGCTGCAGGGAAAGTAACTCAGGCCTTCAAGTTTGATGGCGTGAATGATTATGTCCGCGTGCTTAACTCGCCCTCCCTTCAAAATGCCGTGACGGAGGTGACGCTGGAAGCATGGATTTTCCCAAAAACGAGCACTTCCCAGATGATCATGGTGAAAAGGGACTCCACTTATGACAAGCAATGGTACTTCAGGATTGTTCCCATAGGAAGCATCCCCATCCTCGAGTTCAATATGTATGATGGGGCGGCCTTCCGCCAGGTATTGGGAACGATGCCTGTGCCCATCAATCAATGGAGCCATGTTGCTGCCGTGTACGACAAAAATGCTCAAACGCTGAGATTGTACATCAACGGCGTGCCTGAGGTGTTCTCCTATCCTTACAATATGCAACCCTATGCCAGCAAGGTCTACATCGGCGCGCATGTTGCGTTCAATGAGATGTACTTCAATGGATTTATTGATGAGGCAGATTTCTTTGATCGTGCGCTGAGCGCAGCAGAAATCCAATCAATCTTCAATGCCGGCAGCGGAGGGAAGTGCAAGCCATAGCAAAAAGAGTGGGGCTGCAAGGATTTGAACCCTGATCAGTCGCTTACCCTGGTATAACTCTGGAGGCGACCGCACTAGCCGGGTTATGCTACAGCCCCATATAATAAAAAAGATAGTTAGATTGTATAAAAAGCTTGTTATACCTATTCTTATGCAAGAGTAATGATCAGTTACAAGAATGCACAGCGGGTAGCCGCCCGCCATTACTTAATATAACAGGTCTATCAAAGGAAATAAATGTAAAGAGTAAGTTATTTCTTCTTTGCCTTCCTCAAATGAACACCCTTCGCCTGAAACGTAGAGGCAATATCTACAACATACTTTCCATCCTCTAACTTATAAATCAAAGGTTCCTTCTTGAACAGATCAATCAGGTCAATCTCAAACTTTCCAGGCTTCAATATTCTTATAGACTCAAGATCCAGCACTACTGGCTTCTCACGCCCCTCATCCCCAATCAGTTCCATTGCATCCTCTTCCATCTGCTCCTTCTCTTCTTTAGTCAGATTGACAGCCATGCTCTGGACTGCTTCTATGTCATGCTTCTTCATGTAAAAGAAGAATCTTCCGCCGCAACTGCACCCGCTTAAAATCTCTTGGGAGCCGTCCTCATAAATCTTGCTGCATCTAACGCACTGGTGTGGCATGTTATCTCCTTCTCTTTCCTCTGCGTGCTGATCTTTTATGATGTGTAGATCTTTTAGAATGCAATCTGCTTGATAATCTTCTTCTGTGCGAACTGCTTCGCGTATTACTTCTTGATCCAAATCTTGGGGTAATTGTGAACAATTGCATCTTCTTTGGATCTCTCTTGATCTCCTTCACAACGCTTGCAGGCCCAATAATAGTTATCCCATCCCTGTTCCCGACAAGCATCTTCACCATTTCCTTTCTCATCTTGTTGAAGAACTGCAGATCCTTCTCTTCAGGAAATATTGTGCAGATCTCTATCCCGCTGAACTGCTTCTTGATATTCAGCATCGTGTGCTGTATCAATAAAGTCTCTTCTTCAGGCTGCAGCCTGCCCTGCATGAGCACGATCTTGTTGTCCTTCACAATATTCAACAGCCTGTTTATTCTCGCATCTGGTTCAAGATGCTCAATCTCCGCGTAAGGAACGAACTGTAATGTTAACATATCATCACCCCTCTATTTTCCTTTGATCACCCTGAATAGTGATTCATAAAATTCCTCCATGTTTTTCCCCTTCTCTGCTGAGATGCCTACAACATCATATTGCGGGAAGGCGTTCTCTATCTTCTTGACATTTGACTTTTTTAAATCTACCTTATTTCCTACAATCAGCACAGGAATGTCCCTAGCAGCAAGGTTTCCTATTATTGTTATGTTTACCTGTGAAAAGGGATTTTGAGTTGAATCTAATACAACTAAAACGCAGTCCATGTCATCCAGCCATTTTATAGCCTCAATGACCCCTCTTGTAGCCTCCTTTGCCCTTGTTTTTGCAGCCTTTGCGCTTATCTTGTACTTCATGAAATCTTCATAATCAATCTTTGTTGCTATTCCAGGCGTGTCAACAAGGTTAAATGTTATCTCTTTCTCTTTGTGCTTGATGTTTATCTTCTCTTTTACCTGAACCTCTCTGGTTTCGTGAGGTATTTTAGATACAGCACCCATCTTCTCCCCAAGCCAGTCCTTGCAGATGCGGTTTGCGAGGGTAGTTTTGCCGCTATTCGGAGGCCCATAAAGGCCAAGTTTAATATGCCTTTTAGTTGCAAATAGGTCATTGAGTATGCGCTTCACAAAATCACGGATAAAGCGTATCATTGATGCCCCCCTTTCACCCCTTTCGCTGTCTTGATGTCGTTTCACTGTTTATTTTAATGCATCAGTTTAAGTTTTTAAGCATTTCGGCGTTAGAATAGTCTTGTAAAACCTGTTGTTTCCGCAAGTTTTATTTAGTATACAAATCACTCATCTAATATGACTGCCAAAATATTCAATGTATATGACCTACCAATTGCAAACAACATCTGTGAGCAGGATCTGCGGGAAGTTCTTTCCCTCTCAAATGTTAGCATTACCCATGTCACCATGGCTGTCAATAGTGTTTCACTCCTTCACGAACACCATAAGATGACTGAAGTTTATATAATTACAAGAGGGATTGGTATTCTTACGCATGGCTCTTCGTCGTATGAAATCTCAAGGACAGCATCTCTTTCCATTCCTCCAAGAACGCCGCACAAGTTGAAAAACATTGGCTGCTATCCGCTCGAACATCTTGTACTTGCAGCTCCACCTTTCATGCCTTATGATGTTAACCTTATCGATGACTCAGACTTTACAGCATCTGCTCCGCTACCACTTCCTTCGCAGAAACAATCAGTGCAGGCTCTTGATGGAACATTTCTTTACGAATTATTAAGTAATGATGAACGAATTAATATTGGGTTTTCATTGGCCATTGGAATCTTGCCTGTCTGCCGCAAGGCAAGGTCGCATTATCACAAGATAAGCGAAGAGGTGTATTATGTAGTTGATGGAACCGGAACAGTCTCATTAGGAAATGAGCAAGCATCTATCAAGAAAGGATCAGTGATTCATATCCCTCCTTCAACTGCCCACGCCCTTGAAAACACTGGTGGTGTGCCTTTAGAGATTTTATGTCTTTCCTCGCCAGCATACAAAGACGATGATTTTTTCCTTAGATGTCAAGAATAACACGTGCCTTCCAGGCACCCTTTTCTTTCTTCACTTCGAACATGTGCATCGTTACTGCCTTAATATCGTTTCCCAACTCTTGTTTTTCATGATCAATAGTATCCCCCTTCAATGTAGCTTTCAGTGTAAATGTCTTGCCTTCTTTAACAGTAACCTTCGCTTCGCAGAACACCAAGGATTCAGTATCTTTCAAGAATATTATCTCAGATAAAAAGTCATAAAGCAAATTTTCAAGCGTAGACGCGGAAATAGAGATAGTTCTTTCGATAGCGGGTTTGATGGTAGATGTCTTTGCCATCACCTCAAAGGTAGCCTTGGCTGCTGTTTCAAATAACTCATTCAACGTTGATGCTTTAGCTTCAAAAGCCACATCTGCAATTGCAATGTATGGCAGGAATTTAAAGGATGGTTTCATGTTAAAAAAAGAGTAAAAAAGGTATATAAAGATAATCATATTTTATTAATTGATGATTATGCAGCCTCAGAATGAACTTGATAATATTATTGACTGGACTATCTTTACAAATAAGGAGAAGCTGGTCCTGGAAGATATAATGCAGCAGATCATTGCCAAAGGCCAAAG
This sequence comes from Candidatus Woesearchaeota archaeon, assembly GCA_964366285.1. GTDB lineage: Archaea > Nanobdellota > Nanobdellia > SCGC-AAA011-G17 > UBA489 > CAYJXC01. The sequence goes on from CAYITV010000032.1 coordinate 4,585, forward strand.
AGGGAATGAGAACTGGCATGATTATGAATCTTATAAAGCCATGATCAACAGAAAGGGATTTAACGATAAAGCCTATGTGGAAACATTGAGAGGTATTGTATATTTATTGAAGTTATGAAATTATCAATATGGGAAGATTGCTATCCTTTCACGTTTGCTAGTGGACGGAGTAGAACTATAGGTTTAGAAATTCCAGATCCTTGGAGTGCATCTAGAACATCGTCGATCTTTTTGTAGGCAATACCTGCCTCCTCAGCCAGCCCAGGCATAGAAACAGATCTTACATAAATGCCTCGTTTTTCCATATCATGCAAAAGCTGGTCGCCTCTGACTTCATGCCTTGCCTGCGTTCTTGACATTGTCCTTCCAGATCCATGCGCAGTCGATCCAAATGTCTCTTCCTCTGCTTTCTTAGTTCCAACCAGCAAGCATGATCCTGTCTCCATCGAGCCCCCTAATATGACGGGCTGCCCAGTCTTCTGGTATTCAGGAATCAATTCTGGATTGCCAGGCCCAAACGCACGCGTGGAACCTTTTCTATGAACAATTAATTTCTTCATTTTTCCATCAACCATATACTCCTCTACTTTTGCAATATTATGTGCGACATCATAAACCAAGTTCAATCCTAATTCTTCTGGTTTCTTCTTGAAAACCTTGCTGAATCCCTCTCTTATTCTGTGTAATATCACTTGTCTATTGGCAAAAGCCATGTTCGCAGCACATGCCATAGCATGATAGTAATCCTGTCCTTCATCACTAGAAAAAGGAGCGCATGCCAATTCCCTGTCAGGAATACGGATGTTATATTTCCTCATCGCCTCATCAAATATTCTCAGATGATCTGTTGCGATCTGATGCCCAAATCCTCTTGAGCCGCAGTGCAGCATCACAACAATCTGCCCATCATTCAAAATCCCAAGTTTCTTCGCAATCTCAACATCGTAAATATTATCCTTGTGAACAACTTGAATCTCCAGGTAATGGTTTCCTGATCCTAATGTTCCTAATTGGTTGATGCCTCGCTGTTTTGCCTTGTCAGATACTTTAGTCGGATCTGCTCCCTCAATCTTGCCGTGCCCCTCGCATTTCGTAATATCCTCCTGCCACCCGTATCCATTGTCCACGCACCATTTTACTCCATCACGCATCACCTCTTCAAACTGCTGGTGAGACAATTTAACAAATCCCTTGCACCCAACGCCCGCTGGCACAGTCTTGAAAAAAGTGTCCACTAACTCACGCAGTTTCGGCTGGACGTCTTTGTAGGTAAGGTTGGTTGTGATCAGGCGCATACCGCAATTTCTCGACTCCTTACGGATATATCGAAACCAATACCGCCTGGTGATATCACGCCTTCCTCAACATCAAATGCAGCAACGCCGCCTATTGGAAATCCATCAAGGGTGAATAAAGAGACCTTTAGTCATATCCCCAATGCCCGTCTGGCATGCAGAAGGCATAGTTTTGGATTCCTGGCATACACGCAACATTTGATACCTGATCAAACACTCCCCTATCCATCGCATCCAGCAGCTTCTTCGAAGCATAGATGCGCGCCGGAACATTCATTCCATTCTTAAAAGAGGCTGGAAGCTCCCAGACAAAATCTGTGACCTTCTTCATCTCCTTTGGGACGTTTGACATAAGAAATGGATTGTTTCTCTTGATTTATAAAGGTTTCAGGAGTCTTTGATTTGTGAAAATAGGCTATATAATAACTTTCCCGAAGATGTAGCAGTCTTCACCGAACCATTGCTTTCGCATCAGGAAAGCCTCTTCAAAACCCATCCTCTGATAAAAACCTTGGGCGTGATAACGCTTGAAACTCCAGCACCACAGCTTAGGAATATGTTGTTCTCTGCAAAAAGTTTCTGCATATTGTATTAAAAGATGACCGCAGCCTGGCTGTTTGGATGCAATAGCATAAATCTCACATGATTGTTCAGTAATAACCAAAGACATAACACCAACAATATTATTATTGTCAACTGCAACATAATATTGCCCTCTTTCTACAAAAGGAATAAGCAAATCATGTTGTGAAAACTGGACAGATAATTCAGGAACATCAAGATTGTTTTTTATTATATTAGATATACCTGCAAGATCTTCTAATGTTGCTTTTCTGATTGTTGGCATATATAGACCAATAAGGAAAATGTATATAAGATTTCCTATTAATAAAAAACAAGATGGCATGCCATAAAAGAAAAGAATCAAAGCTGTATTCGAAATAAGAATAAGGCATCTGTAATGTGTTAGTGTCTTCTACCATGGAAAAAAGTCCAAACAGCTTAATAATGACTAGTAGTTATCATCTATCATTGATCTTTTTCATTCAGTTTATCCAACGGGCTCTTCACATTGATCATCTTTGAAGGAGCCATGTGCAGGTATCTCATCGTTGTCCCCATGCTGTTATGTCCTAATAATGATTGAACACAAGCCACATCATACCCATTCTCAATTAGGTGGGTAGCAAACGAATGCCTTAACGTATGCGGATGGACATTCTTCTTGATGCCTGCTATTTTCGCTGCCTTCTTGACAATCTCCTGGACAGAACGTGTAGTAAGATGATGCCCTTTCCTTCCAATGAATAGATAATTGCTGTCTTGAAGATTATTATCAATGATATGACTGCCAATATCTTCCACAAGCGAATCAGGAACAACAAACATCCTGTCCTTGTTTCCCTTCCCCTTTCTCACCCACCCATAACCCATTTGCAGGTCAAGGTCACAAACCTTCATGCTGACAAGCTCGCTAACCCTCAATCCTGCCCCATACATCAGTTTAACCATCAGTTGATGCTTCTTGTTCGATATTGCCAAGAATAACTGTGTTGTTTCATCTTGCGTCAGCACAGTAGGAAGAGTTTTAGGTGTCTTGCTGTATTTGATGTGGATAAGAAGTTTTTTATGAAGAATTTCCTCAAAGAAGAATGTTAATGCGCTGTGATGGACATTGATTGTATTGCCTGCTGCTTCCTTCTCGATAAGGTCGTCAAGATACTCATGGATGTCTGCCTTGGTTACATACTTTGGATCTTTTTTGTATTTTTTGAAAAATGTTTTTAGGCAGAAGACATAGGTTGTTATTGTCTTGTGGCTGAGGCCACGCCTTAAACATTCCTTCCGAACTAGATCATAGACTTCCATAATTTGAATAATATTATCGTCTTTATAGGTTTGTTTCTTAGTTTTCCGGAATTATTCTCATGAATGCCGGATATTCTGCCATAGAAAATGTAATTATTTTGCTACTTGCCTGTTAAAACGGAAAAACTAACGACGAATCCGGATGGTTTTGCTGCTTTCTCGCTCTTTTGATGAAATTTAATGTTCTTCTTATAAAGACAATTATAAGAAATTGCCAAATCCCTAGAATTCAAAAAAGAGGGTATAGAAAAGTATACTTTTACAAGTATTTTTTCTATGGAAAATCAGTAGTAGATTTGGCAACTCTGCGCTCGTTTCACTCGCTTGCCTCGCTTCGCTCGGTCTTATAACACAAATTATGTAAGATATTACTCGCTCGGGTTAAAGATGAAAAAAATAAGGATAAAGACAAGAATGTAAAGCAGAGTATATCATTGATTTTGGCAGACAATGAGCCCTCGCTGCGTCATACCCTCGTCGCCTTCGGCTCCTCGCCCTCACCTTCGGTTCGGGTTACATAACAAATGTTAGTTACAATCCGACTGTCAGCACACCCCCGCCCCCCCCCCCGCGCGCGGGGGTTGTGGGGTTCGAAAAAACTGAAACGC
>CAYITV010000033.1:0-3213 GCA_964366285.1 Candidatus Woesearchaeota archaeon
TCTTGCAACGGAGGTTCGAAAAAAGCCCTTTTGTAAAAAGCGCTTTAGCGGAAAAGGGCGTCGAAAGTCCTCCCGTGGCTACTTCTTAATTATGTGCATATTGCTTCTATCTGGAGGGAATGAATCTTAAATGGCTTGTAGTATTCATCATGCTCAGAAAAAGCAATTCCATTGTTTTTGTATCCCATCACATTGACAAGGTCAGCAATACCAAAATCTCCAGTAATAACAATCTGCGGTTGACCTCTCAGAATAGCGGCATTTGCCAATGCGTATGCTATAAGCTTGTTGTCAACTTCGCTAGTGTTTATTCCATGCTCTTCTGCAACTTTCTTACATTGAGTTATTGAATCATTAAGACTTATTTCTCTTATTTTATCGAACGTGGAATCTGTCCTTATTCTTTCTTCCATTTTCCTAAGAAATCTTTCCCGCGTTTCACGGCGTCTCTCAAGAATCTTTTTGTATGAATTGCACACCCTATCCATTTTTCTTGCATTCCATTCTGTTCTCTTTGTCAATTCTGATGCTATCTCCGGCAGTATTGTCACATCAGATCTGCTGATGATTCTTTCCAATTGGTTGTCACATACATGCTCTGCTTCATTGAATCTCTTCCATAAGATATTGTACTGCTCGTCTATTTTGCCTAATCCCATGATGTAGGCATTTAAGAATGATCCATTGCTAATGCGGAATGTCTCGCCATTACGCTCTCCATATATGTGGGGAGAAATGAGTAGGAAAGAGGCATCTAGCCAATAATGGATCTCTTTCCTTTCTTCAGTGTGATCTTGTGGCGGGAATAATGATCTGAAAATGATCATAACCTCCTCTGGAGAGATAGAGAGACTCAATGCTGAGAATCCCTTCAGAGGGTAATCACATGTCTCTGCATGTACTTTCGGGTCATCCAGATAAAACGCTATGTTCTTGAGTATTCTAAGCGAGCTTTTTTCTTCGTCCGTACCATCACGCCAGTAGTGGTTAATATGCTGTTTACGATATTTCATAAGGTTTACTACCTATAGTTATTTCTGTCCTTCCCTATTTTTCCTTAATTCCATACATTTATAATTCTTTTTATGAAATAATTTTTATGGGATCTTCCTCTAATTTTCCAAGACTTGCTTCTCCTGCAATCTTAAGCCCTATGGCAGGCGTTACTGATGCAGCCTTTAGGGCACTGGCAAAGAAGTATGGAGCTGGATTAACATGCACGGAGTTTGTCAACAGCATTGGACTGGCGCGAGGCAGCGGAAAAAGCTTGGAAATGATTAAAGTTGATCCTTCTGAGAAGCCTGCTGCTGTGCAATTATTTGGAAACAGCGAGGATGATGTGATTGAAGCTGCAAAGATTGTTGAAAAGAAATTTGATGTCATTGATGTTAATTGCGGATGTCCTGTATGGAAAGTGATTAAGACTGGTGCTGGAAGTGCGCTGTTGAAGGATCCAAGAAAAATAGCAAGATTTGTTTCTGCTCTTGCTGATGCTGTCAAAAAACCGATTACTGTGAAGATAAGGACTGGAATTGATGAAAAACACATAAATGCAGTTGAAGTTGCAAGGCTTATTGAGGAAAGCGGGGCTGCTGCAATAACTGTACATGGAAGGACGCAAGATCAAGGCTACAGTGGAGAGGCTGACTGGGGTATAATTAAAAGAGTGAAAGAAGCTGTTAATATTCCTGTGATTGGGAATGGGGATGTTTTTACGCCAGAGATATTTGTTAAGAGACTGGAAGAGAGCGGCGTTGATGCTATAATGATTGCCAGAGGAGCAATTGGGAATCCTTATATTTTTACACAGATAAATGACTATCTTAGGAAAGGAAGATATGATATGAAAAATGGGATTGAACAGTTCTTTGATTTTTTGCCTTATGCTGAGAAGCATGGACTTTCTTTTTCATTGATTAAGAACCATGCACTGCAATTCACCAAAGGAATGAAAGGAGGGGCTCGATTGAGAGAGAAGATAACCCGCTGCGAATCGATGGGCGCATTAGCTTCTCTTATGGAACAACATCAACAAGTTTTTTAAATACACCTAAATCCTGTTATATCGTGCTCCTGTCGTCTAGTCCGGTTTAAAATAAGATTTACCGACAGGACTCAAGCTTCTCGGTGTCAATAAGCGACAGGAAAGAGCTTGAAACTCGGGTTCAAATCCCGACGGGAGCATTTATTTATACATTGAAATCGTTATACTCGGCAATCCTGCGCAAATTTCTCAATGCTTTGCTGTATGGCTCTGGAGCCTTGTAAGAAAGCCACCTTGCCTGGGCTATTACGCCAGCTTTGTCTATTTTTTTGGAGTACATATTTGATAATTGCATGATTGTTTCAAAATAATTTTTTTGATGGAAGAAAAGCATATTTGCTATCTCTCTTCCTGCATCAACTGCTACCTGCTCAGAACCACGGCTTTCTAATTCCTGAAAGAGATGCATGGCCATCTCTGATTCGTTCTGCTTTTCTGCTTTTTCATATGAACTCCTTGCAAGACTCTTGGCAAGATACAATTTTGCAACCTCAAGAAGAGGATCGTCATTGTTCAGATCACAAAGAAGACTCGTCGCAAGATGAGATGCACCTTCGAAATCGCCTTCAGAAAAACTCCTTTCAATAGAGAAGACTGGGTTTTGCCACTTGCCTCCAATCTCATAGTATCCCCTGAAATTGTCTATCGCTACCGGCGTTGTTGCAGATATCCACAACTCAAAGTTTGCTGACGGCGATATGTAAGGCTCCCTTTCCAAGATGGCATGATCTGCAACGAGGAACATTGTCTTGTTCGGGAATTTTTCAATGATAAACTCCAATGTATCTCCGTGATGACCAAGATCCATATGCTGCCTTGTTTCACCGTGTTTGCGGTATTCTACTGTTACTCTGTTTTCATCTCTTTCAATTATGAACATGTCACCAAATTTAGCTGCCTTGCGCTCATATCTTCCGTAATCATCTGCTGCAAGAGTCAATGCAACGTATCCTTTTTTATTTGGATTAGCGAATGTTACTTTTCCAGCCAGCCTCTTTTTGGTTCCTCTTCTCTGCAACTCAATCTTGTAATCTTCTCTTGCTTCAGGGTTTATGATTACCATATCAGAAGCAGATGTTATCTTTTCCGGAAAAAGAAGCTCGATTTCTTTCCATCTGCTGACCTTTTCATAATCGATTACTGCATCTTTGTCAAGCATCTCTTCATTG
>CAYITV010000033.1:3223-8200 GCA_964366285.1 Candidatus Woesearchaeota archaeon
TTCATTGAGCATGGTTGCATTTGAGAGCGGCTGATGCTGTTTAAGGCATGTGAGATCATAATGAAGGCGGTGGATTGACGGCCGCATGCCGCTTTTTGGGTTGAGGCTTGACTCTATTAGATATGCAATATTTTGAGGAATATGTCGGCAGTGCTGCATCATCTTTCTAGGCAGCATATTCTTTGCAATGATGAGTTCATCCAGACTATCCTTATCGCAGTCATAAGGAAGCCTTCCCGTGATTAACTCGTATATCACCACTGCAAGGCCATATACGTCAGCAGTAGAAGAATGTTCTCCATCAAACTGCTCCGGAGCTGCATAGACCGGACTTCCTGCGAAGTATCCTGCTCTCCCTGATGACTGGGTTATTTTTTCTGCCAGGCCGAGATCTGTCAGCATGACGCGGCCATCATCTCTGATGAGAATATTTTCCGGCTTGATGTCGCGATGAACAATGCCAACTACGTGCATATCCCTTAATCCTGATGCTGTTTGATAGAATACATCAACTATCTGCTCTAATGACGATTTTCCTTTATTAAGTGCATCAATGGTTTTGTCACCATACTCCATCATTATGTAATAATAACCTTGCTGAAGACCTGCTTCGCGCACTTGAGTGACGTTATGTGATTTTACTTTTTCCAGGTATGCGAACTCCCGGATAAATTGAGTGATTCCTTCGTCATGCGTAATATCTGCCTGCTGAATACGCTCAAGATCCAATATTTTAAGCGCCACCTTTTCCCCCTTATGCGTTCCTAAAAAGACCTGGCCAAAGGAGCCAGTGCCTATTCTTCTTTCTATGCGAATCTTTTCCTTGAATATTTTTCTGAGAGAGCTAGTTCTCTCTTGGTCTTTGCTGGTCATGTGAATCACCCAAGAATATCTGATAGTAGTAATATGATTCGGGCTTTAAAAAGCTTGCTTTTATGATTTCATGAATTGAAAGTGGGCCCGACCGGAATTGCACCGGTGACCTTTACCGTGTGAGGGTAACGTCATAGCTACTAGACTACGGGCCCAGTATGAAAAATGAGGCATCTTTCCTATTTAAATATACATTTTTAAAAAGATTTATATGCTCTCCTTTCTTGTTTGCTTGATGCAACGAGGAATATCTTTAGTAGCATCTATTGGTCATTTTCCTATTCTTCCTATTGAGTTTTGTCTTGAAAAGATGATTGTATCTGCAGCTATTATGCAAGCACCGGTTGTGCATTATAATTTTTCAAAGAATCCTGATATTGCTTATGTTATATTAAGCACAAGCCATATGTCATTGCACGTTCTTAAAGGCGAAAAGAAACAGAGTGCACTTCTAGACATTTTGACGTGCGGAAACTGTGATCCACGACGGGCGTACACATACTTAAAACAACAACTGGGATTTTATGATGATCATTACTACTTTAAGGAATTATGAACGCGGTCGGCGGGAATCGAACCCGCGTCGCAGCCTCATTCCTTTGTTGATTGGGAAGGCCGCATTCTACCATTAGACCACGACCGCATTACTATGATTACTTTATTGCATTCCAAAGCTTTTTAATATTTGTCATCCTTTGAATGCGTACGATGGTTTCGAAACAAGAATTTTTCAAAGAGTTGGATCGCGGGAAAAGATATCATCCTGCTAAAGGTTTGTCGAAAAGCAAGATTGCAATTGTAACGCCGAACACTGCTACTGAAGCCGTTGAGAACTTAAAGGATGATGAAGTGGTGATTATTCCTTATTCTCGCGTGCCTTATGGATACAGGGAAGGGCCTGAAGCAACAGAACGCTTCCCGATGTTTTTGAAGAGGGGACCTACTATAGAGATTCCCACGCCGAAGACGCTTGAAGAAGCATTGCGTGAAGGAACTGGGCCAACAACTAGAAGGCTTGAAGTTTATGCGCACATACATACTATGCATAGCGATGCACCTGCTGCTGGAATCTCGTGGTATTGCCCACAAGATAGAATGCACCGCAAGGTCAGCTGCAATGATGTTCTAGAGGGCATGCAGATTTTTGCATTTTCTGAATCAGAGAAGCGGACAACACATCCCGATAAGAAGCATCTTGTTAATGTCTATGAATATGGGATTGATTTAGAGAATAAGGATGTGGGCGCAACAGCAGTTGTTTCTGTTCCTTCCCGCGGGCGTGATGAACCTTATCGTGTCAAACTTCATCATTTCCCTTTCATTGGATCTCACGACGTATGGGTGTGGATGCAATTGCAGACTGAGCATAGCGACTGTGGAAGAAAGGATTTTAGTGATGTTTACTGGCAGCGTGATCCAGAGACTGAAAAAAGAAGAAAATTGCACGACATTGTTTTTTGTCCACATGATGTTGCTGCTTATTTAGGCGTGGCTACTGAGGAGAAAAACCGCGTTGTAACAACCTACCACAATCCTTCACGAACCATTCCTCTCCAGCCTTTTCCTCTTTTCACGCAGAATACTGTTAGTTTTTGGAATAAACTATGGTCGCAGGTATTTTTTGGGTCGCCTGTTTCCGCCAGACCGCTTCGTGAGTATGAAATTGAATTAGAACTGCAGCAGTTCTTAGCAGGATATGATCCTAAAACTACCATGTATACTTCCAGCAAGTTACGCAATTACTCCTGGGATATGAGCTTTCCAGTAAAGGAATAAGATTTATATAATGAGTTCTTTTTGGTTAGTTTATGACACTTTATATTACTACTGCCATTGATTATGTCAATGCAAAACCCCACGTGGGGCATGCTTATGAGAAGGTACTTGCGGATGTTATAACGAGATGGCATCGTCTAAAGGGCGAAGACGTTTATTTCTTGACTGGAACTGACGAAAATGCACAGAAAAATGAAGAAGCTGCGAAGAATGCTGGAATGAATACCTCTGCATTTGTGCGGCAAAATTCTGCTTTGTTTCGAAAACTGTGCGACTCTTTACAGATTTCCTATAATGATTTTATCAAAACAACGGAAGAAAGGCATATCAAAGTTTCTCAGCAGATATTCCAAACACTTTTTGAGATGGGAGATGTCTATAAAGGGGTGTACAAAGGACTATATTGCAGGGGATGCGAAGCATATTTCACCGAAAAGGATCTCATTGATGGGAAATGTCCAGAACACCAGACAGCACCAAACTGGATTGAGCAGGAGTGTTATTTTTTCAAGCTAAGCAAGTACAAAGATAAGGTTCTTGCGTTACTTAACAATAAATCTTTTGTAATTCCTGAAGGCAAGAGAAAAGAAATGATCAAACGTGTGCAGGAAGAAGGAATGAAAGACTTGTGTATAACACGTTATCAGGCAACTTGGGGAATTCCAGTACCATTTGATCAACAACACATGATCTATGTGTGGGGGGAGGCATTGTGTAACTATGTCAGCGCATTAGGATATCCCAACGGCGATCTTTATACAAAGTTTTGGAAGAATGGAAAGGTTATTCATGTTATTGGCAAGGGAATAAATTGGTTCCACAGCGTTATTTGGCCAGCAATGCTCTTAGCACTGGATGTTAAAATGCCAGAATCTATTGTTGTACATGGTTATCTCACAGTCAACGGACAAAAAATGTCTAAATCCTTGGGCACTACTATTGATCCTCTGGATTACATTAAGAAGTATGGTGTCGATGCTGTTCGTTACTATCTGATGAGAGAGATTCCTTTCGGACATGATGGAGACTTCAGCGAAACTGCATTGAAAGCGAGATTGAACAACGAACTGGCAGATGATCTTGGAAATCTAGTAAGCAGGACACTCGCCATGGTTGAAAAATACTTCGAGGGCAAAATTCCTGATGCTGATGTTGATGGTGAATTGGTTGAAAAACTAGACTTTAAAAAAATTGAAAAGTTCATGGAGAAGCTTGAGTTCCACCATGCGCTTGAGGAGATATGGAACTTCATTCATGCAGTCAACAGCTACATCAACGACAACAAGCCGTGGGAGAATGAAAAAAGAAGGGCTGAGATTCTTTATACTTCGCTTGAGGCAATCAGGATAATAGGGATATTGATCTCTTCATTCATGCCTGAGACAGCTGAAAGGATAAATGAAAGACTGAACGCCAGAAGCGGGGATTTCAGCGAGATTGAATTCGGTCTTTTAAAGAGCGGCAGAAAGGTTAATAAAGGAAGGAACCTATTTTCCAAGATTGAGTAGTGGGGGGATTTATTTGGACGATATTTCATTCGAGCAGTGGAAGAAACTAGATCTGCGTGTCGGGGAGATCACTGAGGTAGAGGATCATCCCAGCGCTGACAGGCTGTATGTCCTTAAGGTAAACATTGGAGACGAAGAAAGAACTCTTGTTGCCGGGCTGAAAGAGCATTATGAGAAGGATGAGCTGATAGGAAAGAAGATAATTGTGTTCATGAACCTGAAGCCGGCAGAGCTTAGAGGAATAAAAAGCGAGGGAATGATCCTAGCTGCTGTCGAAGAGGGCGATGAAGAAAAGGTAGTTCTATTAAGCCCTGAAGAAGAGATTGCGAACGGGGCAAGAATACGCTAAGCTGATTCTAGAGATGTTATCCTTAATGCAAAGCCGTTCTGTTCATTCTTTCTTAAAAGAACATACAATCCCCTTTCCTTGTATTCCAGAACCTTGTATGCCGATGCGCTGCTTGCAGTCATTGGAATGAAGAATATGTTGTCTGGCTTGCCGAGGATTGATATGTACAACTCTTCTTTTTCATGCTTTATCTGGGTGCTACCTATCAAGTATGGATTGAATGGCTGCTTGAATGTCAATTGATTAACTTTGTCATCTTTTATCTGTATTATCAATCCTGTGCCTGACAGATTAAGGTTTTTTCCATATTCAAGATTTATTATATTATCTTTGACTGGCGTTTGAATATCTGGAAGGCCTAGCTTTTCTATGACCTCGTCCATTGTACTTCCGATCCTTATTCCCTTGAGAGTTATGTCTGCTGCGTTGAATGAGGGCAATGAGAATATATCTGTTTCTGTTATTTCGTAT
>CAYITV010000034.1:0-7944 GCA_964366285.1 Candidatus Woesearchaeota archaeon
CACGACGCTCTTCCGATCTAATGACATTTGACTTCGATATAAAAAATATAGGAACAATATCTACGGAGAATTTCGTATACAATATTGACTATGGGGATGGAACTGGGACTGGTGGTTATGTATTTGAAGGAATAAACCCCTCAGAGGCTTATAGACTTAAATTAAACCACATATATCCTTCTTTAGGTAAATATAATGTAACTATAGAGATTGATCCAGAGAATAAAATACTTGAATTAAATGAAACAAATAATGTTCTGACCGAAGAAATAGTTCTAGTAAGCATACCTTTCTTTAATGCTGTTAAACGCTAGAACTATTACTTGGTTGAATATCAATGCCTTTATTGCTCGTGTATTTTCTTTAGTTTTTCCAGATTGTGGAAATGATAACAGAATTTTCTGTATAGAGCCTCTATCTCTAAAAGGAAAGTTTGGCGCCGTAAGTGATACTTACTTTTCTTGTTCAATTTCTACTAACAACTTGTTTTTCCCAATTTTTGAGATTGATACTTCTTCTCCTTTTAGATGCATGCTCTTTTCTATATCTGTAGGAATGCGAAGAACGGTTCCTCTTGCACTCTTACTTAACTTTCTATGCAGTTTTATTGGTTCTCCCCAGATTCCTAATCTCCTTGCTATCTCAATTGTTTTTTGTGCTTGTTTTTCGTGGATAAATTCTTCAGCACACTTTGTGCATCTGCTTCCTTTTTCTATAAAGAAATGACCCTCTATTTCTGAGACTATGTCTTCTACCTCAATTAGATATCCTTCTTCACATGCTGGACATTTTTCTGTTGTCATCTTAACGTCAACATGTTAGTCCAGTTCCTGCAATTAGACATCCTATCTTCATGATAATCTGCTTTAACCTCATTTTGATTTCACCAATATCCTCCTTCGTTTCTTCTAGAATGGGCATTCTTTTTACATAAAACCAACCATTACCTGGTTGATTTGGGGGAGGAGGGCAACCGTAACCAGAACTGCAATCCCTAAGTTCATATCTTCCTTCCATATTTGGGGTGAGATAGTCTATGTAGCAACCACCATTATTTGGTAAACAAGTTGTGGGAATATAGTTTTGAACGATGTATGCTAATGTACCATTAGGGAGTACAACACCAACATCACAGGGTACACAGTTTTCAATTATAAGTCTGACATACCATCCCGGTGGAAATGGTTGCTTTTGCCCCGAACCATATCCAAAATCTGGAAGATACACTAAAGCGTTAGTTATGGAACTGCTTACTAATACCAATATTACACTAATTGCTAATATCTTAATTTCCATGTTTTCACACTAACCTTGTTTGTATATACATCTTACGCCTTTCTGATGTAGCCTTATGAAAATCCTGACTCTTTCTTATGCATGCAAAATCAGACTTTTTGGGAGGATTATGGCTATATGTGGATTGAAGTTACTTCAATAACCTCAAAATCTTTTGCACGAAACTGGCTCTTCGTTTTCTGATTTTTTACTATTTCAAACATAGTTGTTATATTTTCTTCTATGTTTCTTTCTTCTACTTCTTTATTGCTCTTTTTTTTCCGGAGTAAATACTGTTGAGCGAATGAGCGGCTCATAAATTGAATATCTCTAAAATCAAGTATTATTTTTTTTTCTTTGCTCTTGTCTATACTATCAAAAAGCATATCAGCATTACTTCTTAATGCGAGGTTCTTCATAACTTTGCTTAATCTTATTATTTTATGCGATAAAGTCATAAATGTTCACTTCCTTAGCCGGGTATGACAGCCTTACGCAAACCAGTGTACCTTGTAAGCTTTGAGATGGTTCTAGCTTAAATACTTTCTTGTTTGTTTGGTCGACATAGAGGGCTGCACCTCCGGAAACTACCAAAAATTCTCCTTTTAGCCCTTCTGTGAAGAGTCTCACATTTGTGCGTAATCCAAACCCTCTTTCTTTGTCTTTGGCTGATACACCTTCTATTGCTTTTAATAAGGCTTCAGCATCATTAAAGACATATCCTGCTTTACGATAACTTCCTTGAATTGAAATCCCATCATCAATTAATGCAATCTCGCTAAATTTCATCTTTGGGTACATTTGTGCAAATACATATGCATGGGCGAATTGTGAGTGGTCGTAAACATTATCAATCATCTCCCCTAAAAAGTAACCAAAAGCCATTAATCCACCGAGATTTTTTCCGTTGTGGCAAAGATGTTGCAGTTGTTCAATGATCGGATTAGCTTCATTCCTCTTTTCCGGTAGTTGAATCATTGGTAGATAAATCTTTTTGTGATATGCCATGTCACCACTTAACGCAGTTTTAAAATATCTTTGAACACTTTCGGTCATAGGGTATATTATTTCCATATTTTTATGATTTTTCAAGAAACTAACTAGCGATAATAATTTTGAAGGATAAATCCAACTTACTTTTGATAAATTCAATTTTTTGTATATAATTGCATTTTCTCGTAATGTACAGGAATCCAAATACTCTTTTAATAATACTGGATATTCTTTCATGACCTTTTTATTTAACCTTCTTTATTATTTAATTATTTCTATCAAATTTCTTCGTAGTTGTGAATGTCAAGGTTGTGTTTCATCCACGACCTTATACATAAAGTTCATTTTTAAAGATTAGGGCACCAAACTATTGTAATAGCGCCGGGAGCAGGATTTGAACCTGCATATCCTTGCGGAAACAGGCTAACCTGGCGACACTCAAGGCTTACGCAACAAGAACCCAGGCTGTTATCAACTCCTGAGAACTTTTTTCTGCGCACTACCAGATTATGCGATCCCGGCTTGTGAAAGATTTTGCTTTTTTGCTATTTAAAACTATCTTCGCATTATGAATCTTTTTCGAGAATATAAATTTCAAGGAAGACGTTAAAGATAGCAAGGATCAGAGGACCGAGAATAATTCCCAAGAATCCGAATATAGGTATGCCTCCAAGAACACCCAGAAGCACTAAAACCGGATGTATCTTTCCCTTGGCGCCGACAATCTTCGGCCTGATAATATTGTCGATGGTGCTGACAATGAGGAGACCGTATAACAGCAATCCAATACCACTGAACGTATCATTTGTGAAGATTTTGTAGAGCGCTGCAGGGAACCAGACGAATGATGCACCGACAAAGGGCAGCATAGACAGAATGATCATGATCAATCCCCAAAGTATTGGAGATGGAACGCCGAATATCCATAATCCGATTGCACCTACTGTTCCCTGGATGAATGCTGTAAGAACCAAGCCATACAAACTTGCGTAGACAACGCCGCTGAATTTCTTTGCGATATGTTTCTTATGCGATTCCTTGATTGGAATATGCTCCTCGATCCTTTCAATTATTGACGGGCCTTCCTTGAACATGTAGAACATCATGAATATCATGGCAAAAAACTGCAGAATTCTCCTAGGCAGTGCGACAACAAAATCTGATGCTTCCTTAGCTATTGAGAGCGAAACCTTGTTTAAGATGTCCTTGAAACTCTCCTGCACGTCTATATGGCCGTTGAAATATTTAGACAGGAAAGACTCGAATGTGGTGACGTCAATCTCCTTGACCTTGTAAAAGAAATCGATTGATTGGTTGATCAAAGCATTAGCAGCGAAGATGAGAGGGATGAAGATGATGAGGACGATGATTAATGTTGTGAGAAAGGAGGCAATGTTCTCGCTTCTTACACCTATCTTGATCTTGCTGTATAATGGGTAGAATATGTATGTGAGCAGAATTGCACTGATTATTGTTGTTATGTATGGCTTTACTAGGTATATGGCAGATATCAAGATGATAAAAAAACATATGATAAAGAAATACTTAGATTGTTTTTGAAGCGTGTCGTCGTCCATGGCTTTATTAAAGAGCACTTTCTTTATAAGCCTTTTTATACGAACTAGCTGTTTAGGGCTTTGTCGAGAGAAAGGGTGTTTTTGAGGATTTTTAGTACGATGTCAAATGAGGAGACTAGAGAAAAACTATTTTAAATTATTAAATCACTAAATTTACTCCTTTTGAGCCCTCTAGTTTTTAATCTGATGCTAATAATAATTTGATTCCTTCCCTATACTCTTCTGCAGTTTCATCAGACTTTATCCCATGGGCTGCTATTTCGTTCATCATTTCACTTACTGTCAATCCAGCTATCTTTGCTGCCTTATCAACCGATATTTTTCCATCACGGTACAACTGCAAAGCTCTCTCTAAACTAAGCTCTTTCCATCCAGCACTGATTAGCATCTTTACCGCGCTTGTTCTATCCACTTTTTTTTCTTCAGATACTTTATTTACCATTTTAAGTATCTCTGGTTCTATCCTTGCGCCTAAAAACTTTTTTTGCTCATCCATTTTGGACCTCCTCTAATGCACCTTCGATTAAATGATCTTGAAACCAGCCTTTATCTTTTAATGTTCTTAAAGCGCTTATTGTTTTTTCCTTGCTGATTTTCCCTTTCTTAAATAATGATGTTACAACTTCTACGCTTCCTAAAAGCTTTAGCCCATGCACTTTTGCAGCTTTTCTGCCTTGTTTGTTATCTGTTAGTATTGTTTTGCCCTTGCTTTCTAATGCCAGGGCTATTGATCCGGCTTCTCCTATTCCAACACCAAAATCATTCATAAGTTTTTGAATCATTTTTTTTCTGAGATTACCTTCTACAGATATCTTTTTCTCTTCTACTAATCTTTCCAGCAGGAGGGCATCTAAGAACTGCTTGTCTTTTCCTTCAAGCACTTCGTTATAGACTCCTTCCGTTATCATTGTTTTTTTCCATTTTGTGAATTCTTCAAGTACAGTCGCTTTTGCCAATAATATAATGCTGCAGGCGTCTATGGCTAATTCCATGTTTAACGTTGTTAAATATTGTTTAATATATAAATCTTTTGGTAGTAGCAGAGTGTTTTCAGTAAAGCCCGAATTCGACAACAGAATCAGCCCCAGCAAATATGACAGAGTTCTTTAGGAACATTTAAAAAAGATATAAACACTGTTATAGATGGCGAGAGCATAACATGACTTTGAATCCCAATAATCCTTATGACGGCAAAACCATAGTTGGTTTAGTTGAAGAAATAGTCATAAACGGCCATTTTCTACTTGCACGCATAGATACCGGAGCCGCGACCAGCTGCATTGATTTGGGGCTGGCAAGCGAGCTGCAGCTTGGTCCTTTGGTTGCAAAAAGGACTGTTGTTTCAGCGCATGGAAGCAGGATAAGGCCCGTGATAAAGACTTCAGTTTCTATAAAGGGACGGAAGATCAGGGCGTCATTCACTATAATGCACAGAGGCAATATGGAATATCCGATGCTGATTGGCAGGAATATACTAAAAAGGAATTTCATCATTGATCCAAGCCTGCCGGTTCCATCTAAAACTTCCCGGACTAACTCATGAAACTGTGCGTGATCAGCTTAGGCGGAAAGAGCAGTCTGAATATTACCAATGAAGCCAAGAATTATTTTGACAGCACAGAACACATAGACCTTCGCAGCCTGGACGTGCATGCTTCTTCTGATGGACTAAAGGTTTTTTCAGGACAGAGAGAACTATCTGATTTTGACTGCGTTTACATAAGGGGTTCTTATAAATATACATTGTTACAAAGGGCTGTAAGCAGGGCATTTCTAAATGAAACATATCTTCCAATAAAACCTGCTGCTTTTTCAATAGCGCACAATAAATTTTTGACTTTATTGGAATTGTTGAAGAATGGAATTCATACTCCGAAGACTTTTTTTGCAGGAACAACGAAGGCTGCGAAAAAAATACTGGAAGAGGTGCAGTATCCCATAATAATGAAGATACCTGAGGGCACGCAGGGAAAGGGTGTGATGATGGCTGATTCTTTGATGGCTGCGAAAACAGTATTGGATGCTCTTGAAGCTTTCAAACAACCATACATCATACAAGAGTACATAGACACAGATTTTACAGACATAAGAGCAGTTGTAATTGGGAACAAGGTCGTTGCTATGAGAAGGAGGGCTGCTGTTGAAGAGATGAGGGCAAATATTCATGCGGGCGGGAAAGGCGAGATATGTGAGATAAGCCCTGATGTTGAGCAGATTGCATTGAAATCAGCAAAGGTTTTAGGGGCAGACATATGCGCTGTTGACATACTGGAAGGGATAAAGCCTGCAGTAATTGAGGTTAACCTGTCTCCTGGACTGATTGGAATCACAAAGGCGCTTAAGAAGAATGTTGCACAGATTGTTGCAAAGTACCTGGCAGAAAGAACGCAGGAGTATATATCAAATAAAAAAGAAGCTGACAAAAAGAAGATTATTGATGGCATGCGCCAGAAGAGGAACAAGAAGATTATCACAAACTTAGATATGAGAAATGGGATGATAAGACTGCCGAAATTTGTAACAGACCTCAGTGAGTTCACCATAAATGATGAGGTGACATTTGTCATAGACAAGGGCAAGATTGAGATCAGGGAAAGCAAGATTAAGAAGGAAGAATAAATTTTCATACAAAGATTTATAAACGGTTTTTAATAGGTAGCACACATGGAAGTTGCAGTAATGTACTCCGGTGGAAAGGACAGCACATTCGCTATACAACACTGCCTTGAAAAGGGATGGAATATAAAATATCTCTTAAGCGTGAAACCAAATAGAACTGACTGCTATCTATTTCACTTTGCAACTGTTGAATACACAAAGGAACTTTCTGGCATGCTCGGTTATGATCATATCTATACAACCTGTGATGTTGCAGATCCTAAGAAAGAAGCTGAGATTATCAAAGAAATTGTAAAAGAGAACATGGTTGATGCAGTAGTTTTAGGCGGCGTAGGACTGCAGGAAACACAGATAAAAAGCCTGAGGGATGCTCTATTTGATCTGGGTGTTGAGGTTTTTGCCACACATACAGGACATGACCATGGAAGACTGGTTGAAGAGATGATAAAAAATGGATATGACATCAGGATAACACAGGTTGCAGCTGATGGATTCAACAGAAACTGGCTGGGAAGGAAGATTGATGAAGAAACTTTCATAGAACTGAAGGAGTTATCACAAAAATTCGGGTTCCATCTGGGAGCTGAAGGTGGGCATTATGACACATTGGTTGTTGATGGGCCAATATTTAACAGGAGATTAGAGATTCTTGATTCAAAACCTGTGATGGAAACTGAGTGCAGCGGGTATCTTAAGGTAAATCGAGTATCAATAATTGAGAAACGATCGGTAATAAGAAATTATAACTGAACTTTTTACTAATTTTTATCTCTTTCAAAGTTGGAACACAACCTATATAAATAAACATTTGCCTTTTTAAGCTATGGTTTTGGAGTCTCTCACAACACCACAAAAAGCGGAAAAGAGCCCTTGGGACCTTATTTTCATAGGCGCCATGTATGCTGCGATTGCGGTGTTCTTGTCAATATGGGTATTCAAGGAAGAGGCAAGCATCGTGATGGTGTTATTAACTGTTATTGCCACTGTGCCTTTGGTTTTTAATACGATGCAATTTGAGGAGGGGAAGGATTCCGGCATAATGGGAGAGAAGGCATTGCTTAAAGAGCATGGCAAGGCGCTTGCTTTCTTCACGTTCATGTTTATCGGATTTGTATTGGCTTTTTCATTCGCTTACATATTTTTGCCTGAAAAATTAGTGACTGACATCTTTGATGCGCAACTGACGACAATACAAAACATCAACAGCAAGGTTTCTGGAGCAAGCGGGATTGAGGGGGCTTCTTTGGGCGGCGCTCTATTTGTCCAGATACTAAGCAATAATCTGAAGGTGCTGTTATTCTGCCTGTTCTTTGCGTTTTTCTATGGTGCTGGAGCAATGTTTATCTTGACTTGGAATGCTACTGTGATAAGCGCGGCAATAGGGACTTTTTTTCGCGAGAATATAAGTACTTATGCAAGCCAAATGGGGTTTGCAAAAGCTGCTGGGTATTTTCATATATTTTCGCTAAGTTTATTAAGG
>CAYITV010000035.1:0-7828 GCA_964366285.1 Candidatus Woesearchaeota archaeon
CAAGCTTCGTTGAAAAGCTTGCGCAAAAATGCGGGAAATATGTTTCATATGCAAACCCAATACTCGATGGTAGGCTCCCAGACGGATCGCGTGCGAATGCAACATACTCACAAGAAATCTCATCAAGAGGCCCAACCTTCACGCTGAGAAAATTTACAGCAGAGCCATGGAGCCCAATCAAGTTGATGCAGTTCAAGACAATCAGTCCAGAAATCCTAGCATTCCTGTGGTTGATGATTGAGTATGAATCAAATTTTGTCATCATCGGAGGCACAGGTTCAGGCAAAACAAGTTTGCTCAACGCTATTGCATTCTTCATTCCACCTGCAGCACGTATTGTCTCAATAGAAGACACCAGAGAACTTTCATTATTGCACGAAAACTGGCTGCCCTCAGTTGCAAGAGAAGCAACAGGCGTAGGAGGAGAAGGAAAGTTCGGAGAGGTTGATTTATTCACATTATTAAAAGAAAGCTTCCGCCAGCGCCCTGATTATGTCATTGTCGGAGAAGTCCGTGGAAAAGAAGCATTTGTCCTCTTCCAGGGTGCCGCGTCAGGCCATCCTTCAGCATGCACTATGCACGCAGAAGATGTAGACACAATGGTTCGCAGACTGCAGACCCCTCCAATCAGCCTTCCAGCTTCTCTAGTAGAAACAATAGACATAGTCTGCGTCATCACCCAGGCCAAGGTTCACGGCGAGTCAGTCCGCAGACTTAGAGAAGTGGTTGAAATCATCGAAGTAGGGGAAACTCCAGGTTCGCTAAGAGCCAACACTCCATTTGTCTGGGATCCTGCATCAGATAATTTTTATTTCAAGACAGAAAGTTACATGTTTGAAAAGCTCGCAAAGAGATATGGTTTAAGCAGGGATTTTCTCCAGAGGGAATTCACAGCCCGCTCCCAGCTCCTTATGGAGCTTTATAGGCAAAATATTGTTGATTACAAAGAGGTCCAGGAAGTGATTCATGCATACTACAAGACGCCGCAGTTGGTCATGAAGCGCTTCAACATCAGAGTGTAAAATGAGTCTAGATGCAATCCAGCAGTATGCGCGTTCAATCGCAGACACTTTGAAGCTTGTCTCAGAAGTAGAAGGAAAATCTGATGCTGAATCAATGAAGAAGCGCCGGGAGCTTGTTTCTTACATCCTAAAGCTTACTTACAGCATACAAAAGGCAGTGGACGAGGAGCGCGAGGTTATTTAGCATGAGCAGGGAGTCTGATGTCCAGGAAATGATCGAGATTGTCGAAGAAATCAAGACTCAAAAAAAATACCGCGATCAGTTTGTCCTTCACGTCAGCCAGGCAAAGTCAGACATAGAAAAGGATAATATTCTTGAGGGAAGGCCATTGCAGGAGCATGTTGAGTATTACAACAAATATCTCCTCGAGCTTCTCAACAGGATAGACCGCGCAAACCAGAGAATTATGGCAGATTTCGAAGAGCCTCCATCGCCTTCAGAACTGGCAATTGATGACCATTCATTAGAGCCACATAAGAAGAAGAAAGAGGAATTTTACATCAGCAGCCGCACAAGAAGAAAATACCTTAAAGAGATTGGTGCAAGCGAGGAGATGATCAAGCGTATTCTTCATCCTAAGAAGGAAAAGAAGAAAAGGTTCGAGGAAGTAGATTACACAATCTACAGCCCGTCTTTGTATGGCAGGCTTTCAAATCTATTCTTCGAAGGCACTGCGCTTAACCTCATAAGGTCATATCCAAAATCATTTGAAAATCTCTCAAAGGCAATCAGGTCCTCAGACATCCGCGTCCTCTCAAGGACATACATCAGCATGATGCTATTCACAACAGTATTGGGATTTTTTTGTTTTTTCTTTCTTGGAATAATAATCTCATTCCTTCTTAAACTTCCAATTGTAACATCCATCATCATTTCAATAATTGTTGCATTTCTCCTTTCATTGTTGTTTATCGGCATCTTCTTCATGTATCCTGCAGTTGTTTCAGGCTCAAGGAGCAGGATGATCAAGAATGATCTCCCGTTTGTGATAATCCACATGGCTGCTGTTGCAGGCTCAGGCGCAAAGCCGTTGTCAATGTTCAAGCTGATAGTCACGTCAGGAGAATACCGAGGTCTTGAAGGAGAAATAAAGAAAATACTAAACTACATAAATCTCTTTGGTTATAATACCTCAACAGCTCTAAAGACAGTTGCAGCTACAACCCCATCAGCTCGCTTCCGCGACCTTTTGACTGGCATGGTTGCCACAATAGAATCTGGCGGTTCATTGAAATCATATTTAAGCAGCATGGCTGCAGATGCTATGCATACTTACGAGTTGGAAAGAAAGAAATACGTCCAGGTATTGTCAACATACTCTGACATTTACACCGGAATATTGATTGCTGCCCCTCTTTTATTTATGGTTACTTTGGCAATAATAAACTTGTTAGGCGGCGATATAGGTGGCATCAGCATTCAGTCTATTGCTGTGATAGGAACATACGCAGTCATTCCATTCCTTAATATAGCGTTCATATTATTTTTAAACATAATACAGCCGGAGATTTGAGATGAGATTCAAGCCATCATATTTCATAGGAATCACATTGGGAATAGTTTTGTTAGCAGTAGATATAGCATTATTCTTGGGCACAAGATGGTTCTTGGCAGGCTTGGTTGTTTCAATGTCAATAATCCTCATTCAGATTGTTGCAGATATCTACAAGGAAAACAAGAAGCAAAAAGAGATTGAACTCCAGTTTTTAGAGTTCATACGCAATCTCACAGAATCAGTAAAGTCCGGAATTTCAATACCAAGGTCAATAATCCACGTCTCAAAGAAGGATTTCACTGTCCTTAATCCCTTCATCCAAAAGCTTTCAAACCAGATAGAATCTGGAATCACAACAAGGCGTGCATTGCAAATATTCTCAGCAGACACAGGAAACATTGTCATCAAGCGCTCAGTCTCAATAATAGTCGAGGCAGAGCAGTCTGGCGGTGATATCTCAGATATTCTCACTGCAGTTGTTGATTCTGTCATTAATGTTAAAAAGATCAAGGAAGAGCGCAAGTCAAGCGCCTACTCGCAGATAGTCCAGGGTTACATAGTCTTCTACATTTTTATTGCTATCATGCTCACGATGCAGTTATGGCTTTTCCCAAAGCTTGTTGGATTGTCTTCCACCCTTCAAGGCGGAATCTCAGGAAATGTCCTTGGCGGGACTGCAGGCTCATTTAATTTGGATAACGTGTTCTTCTCTATGATAATGATCCAGGGATTCTTTGCCGGCATCATGATAGGAAAGTTTTCAGAAGGCAGCATTAAAAATGGATTGGTTCATTCATTGATTTTGATGATAACATCTGCATTATTGATAACAACAATAAAAGGGACAATTTGATATTTAAGAGATAAGATGTAATAATAAGAGGTTCAAATCTGATTTGGTCTTTAGATGCCAAGTGGTATTAGCTATCTCTAAAAAGTTTACACTTTTATGAAGGCATTTTAAGTGATGAAGTAGTGGAATTAGATAGCATAGTGGGTTAAGTATGGAATGAATGATATGGTGTGGATAGATAACAGTAGAGTGATGAAATAGCGAGTCAGAGTAGAGAAATCTTATGGAGAGGTTGAATAGCTCACCACTTCTTCGTACCCTCCTTTTTTGTCTCTCTTTATACACCCTGCACTACTACCAGCGGTTGTGGTACTGGCATCTGATTGGGCTGTTCTGAAAAGATATATAAACAAAGAAAAATTGGCCTGATGTATGAAAATAATGCTTGTGGTCCTTTTCTTTGGAATCTTGTTAATCAGTAGCTGTAATCAGTTTAAAGAGAAAACAATTGATTCTTCAGCGATTATTCAAAGATGCGAAGATATAGACGAACAAGTGAAATTAGAAGGAGAAAAAGATAGAGAAAGGGAAATTTTTTTATATTCAGTAAAACAAGAAAAACCAGAGAGTAAACAAGAAATAGATAATTGTGTGGCAGATAAAGAATGTTTTTTTGTTCCAAAAACTTGTTCTGATATAAAGGGTATTGGAAAACCAGCATCAGTTAATGCCAAATTTACAGAGTATTATTATGAAACAGAACTGAAAAATTGTGAGGAACCAACCATCGCATTTAATCTTGAATATATATACCCTTATATTCATATGGACAATCCCAGCATGGATGAAGCTGAATTTTATAGTTATTATGAAAATCACAGGTCTTCTTGTATAAAAAACACTTGTTCTGATAAAGAGATAATGGTACAGCAAGATATTTACAACTGTTACTTCGAAGCAGCTATTTTAATAAATGATGTTAGGTTATGCAATAAAACTAATGAAGAGAAAAGATGTATTTATGAAATTGCTAAAAATAGCAAAAATCCTAATTTTTGTAAAGACATTTTAGAAGAATTTCCTGGCTGTTATCATGATGTTTTATGCAAAACAAGCAATAAGAAATGTCAGTTACGTGTTAAAAAACAAATAAGAGAAGATTTTCCTCAGATTTCAAAAGATGAAGGGGAGTATGGTGTTTGTATACATGAGTCATTTGAAAAAGAAGTTGAATTAATTCTAACACAAGAAAAGATAAAAAAAATCTTGCTCTTAGATTATGATGAAAAGAGAAGTCATGAAGGTGGAGGCGGTTTTACTTATTATACTCATTTGCAATGTTTTATGGTTAAAACAGATACTCCAATCTTTTTGATTAATATAAGCAGAATATCGGGGAATGTAGAGGCTAAACAAGTAATAATCGCTTTTTATTATAATGGAGAATTTCATTCATATAATGATAGTTTATTAAGTTTATCCTTCCCTAACGAGATTCCGAGATTATTAGTTTTCCAAGACAGTTACAAAGAAACACAATTTGATCATGAACTGACTAATAAAGATTGTTTATTCAATAACTCTATATATGAAGAAATTTTAGCCAAATCTAAAGAAGATATGAACATTTGTCTAGGCACTGATGGCTATCTTTTGAAAAATAGTTATTTTAATCAAGAAGGTTCTTGTAAAAATATTTTAAGAAATAACATGAGAATGAAATGTATTGATAATTATGCATTAAGTAACAATAGATTTGACCTATGTAAAACCCTAAATTGCAAAATGAAAACTGCCAAAGATTTCTCCATATGCAAAGATATTTATCCAGATACTCCCCCAGAGCAAAGTGCATGTAAATCTCTTATTGCATTAGAAATTTCAAAAAAAAATTTAGATGCGTCTCTTTGCGATAACATCCCAAATATGTATCCAGATTTTCAAGAATGTATTACAAATATTGCAATAAAAAAATTAGATGTTAATATATGTAATAAACTACCCTTAGATACTAGAAGATTCGATTGTTATGCTGAAGTTGGCATGGAATCTGGTGAAGAATCAATTTTTCCGCCCATAAACTGTGAAGAATTGTCTGAAGAGCCATATCTTAACATTAAACTTAGTTGTTACAAAGCTAGTGCTCTTCTTCTTGGAGACCCATTATATTGTGTAAAACTTGGTTTAGGGAGCAAAGCTCATAAATGTTATAGGGATCTTGGAATTAAACTTAAGAACCCAATTTTTTGTAACGAAGCAGGCAAGTATGAAGATGACTGTATTAAAAAAATTGGGTAATAAACAAACTAATGCAACAAAAATATAGATATGTTAACATGGAATCTTATCGACAATGGAAGGTTTATCTCTCCCCCTATTTTTCCTTTAATGAACAAGAACTTGTTCTTCCTGCTCCTTTTGATTCAATTGTTCCAATATCAATTTGTCATATAAAACAATTAGTTGGTTTGCTGTTGGACTCTGTTGATTAATCTTGTATAATGTTGCACGCCCTATCTTTCTCGTCTTTACCACAATTCCAAGTTTTAGCAGCTTTGGAATAAGGTCATTTAATGTTCCCCAGCTAACCCCGGCATTAAGCAAATCAGTAAGGGTATAATCAAAATCTCTTCCTTCTATGAAGTATTGCATTATTCTCATTCTAGGGCTGTCTCCAACATGCTCTAAAAATATTGATTCTTCCATTTTCTTTACAACAAGCGAAGCTTATATTTAAATCTTTCGTTATTATATATCAATATACAGAAACTAAAGGAAAGAGTTATAAACATGCCTTTTTCCAAAATTAAGATGGAAGAGGTTGATACGCTTAAAAGGCTAGTTCTTAACAGGTTAGTTCGCGCAAGATTATGGGGCGGCAAGCATACGCCGCTTGAATTTGTTAAGAAAGGCATACCGCAGCACTACAGGGATACTCATAAAGGGAAGAAGTCTTTAGAAGCAGTTATCGGAGAGTTAGTCAACGATGGTTGGTTAATTATTCTTCGTAAAAGAACAAACAAAGGTTTTGATGATCATATATCCCTGAATCCTAGAAAAGTAAGCGAAATAAAACAGTTTCTTGAGCATATCCAATAAGAGGAAAGAATATAAGACAACACAACAAAAGAATCAACAAGACACATGAAATCAAAAAGAGGTTTAAGCTACGTTGACTGGGTAATCAGTCTCGGGACATTCTTGGTAGCAGTAATTTTCATATTTATTTTAGTCCGCCCACAATTAGAACCTAAAAATGAAAAGCAAAATCTCATGCAGATTGTTGAAGATGGTTTTTATTCAGAGACAGAATGGTCCGTCAGGGAAATTCCTATTTTCATAAATTTATTGAAAGATAAATATGTTGTCAATGGCGTCACAAAATCAGCAAGCATAAAGATTAATTATTCCCCGGATTTTAAGTATGAAATTACAACCTCTCAGCATCTGTCAATCTCTCCAGGAAATCCAATAACAATACAATGCAGTTCAGGAATCTGTTCAGGTAATCTTGTTTTAACATTTTATTCGATAGATCCAACAAACAAAAATCTTCCGGATGTCGGTCTTATTTGTAATCCATCAAACACTGCAATCTGCGATGCTGTCCTTGGAGCAACAACAACAACCACAGGCATAAATGAGAATCAAGTATCAGCATTGTCAGCAAATGGCTACACAAAGACAAAAAACAATTTTAAATACCCCTCATTAAATGAATTTGCAATATTCGTCGATGGTTCAAGCATATTCCCGGCACAAACAGTTCCGCAGCAAACCAATGTTTTCGTCAAAGAAAGAAAATATTGGAAGTTATCCAAGAGTAATGTTCGCACTCAGATATCAATAAGGTTCCAGGTTTGGTAAAAATGAGCAATAAAGGATTGGTAAAGACACTTGAAGCTGTTATCGCTGTTCTTTTAATTCTTGGACTGTTGGTTTTCATACTGCCTCAGGAAAAGGTTCCTACAGGCGAGGTTCCAGCAGAAGTAAAGTCTGCTCAGCGATTCATCTTGGATGAAATATCCCTAAACCAAGCATATCGCGACTGCATTACAAATTCAAATTATCCCGGCAAATGCCAGCTAGGCTGTCTGGCGCAGATAGAAACTTTGGTTATCAATAACGCTCCCTTTGGCTACACCGGTTCATGCGAAGTCTGCGACACAGCATTAAGCTGCGCTGTTCTCCAGCTTCCGGCATCCAAGTCAGTCTACACAGACAGCATATTTATCTCGAATAAGCCAATAACAAAAGTCCTTCGCGTCTACTTCTACGAGAAATAATCTCACGCCTTTCTTATCTTTGCAACAAAGAACCCTTCAGTATTATTGTTCTGAGGCCATATTCTAAGATATTTATCATCATCAGCCTTGACAGGAAGCTCAATCTTCTCAAGTTTCCCGCCAATATTGTCCAATAAGTAATCAACAACATCCTCATTCTCCTCTGGTTCCAGGCTGCAAGTGGAATAAACTAAGATTCCATTCTTATTCAGCAAGGAATAAGCATGCCTG
>CAYITV010000036.1:0-7662 GCA_964366285.1 Candidatus Woesearchaeota archaeon
CTGAGGAATGCGTGGCTTACATCATAGAGCAGGTTGTAAAGAGAAATGCAAAGGAGCTTGAGATACTTGGGCAGGACATCAGCAAACTGAAGAAGATAACTATTCCATTCCCAAGAATAACCTATACAGAAGCATTAGAATTATTAAAGAAAAAGGAAAAGATTGACATTTCATGGGGAAAAGACTTGAGGACTATTGAAGAAGATCTCATAATGAAACACTTTGACAAACCTGTGATTGTAACGAATTATCCAAAAGAGATAATGGCATTTTACAAACCGCAAGATCCAAAGAATCCTAAGACAGCATTGTGCTTTGACATGCTGGCTCCTGAAGGCTATGGAGAGATTATTGGGGGAAGCCAAAGAGACATTGATATTGAAGAATTAAAGAAAGCTTTAAAAAAAGAGGGCGAGAAGATTGAGAAATAAGACTGGTACCTGGATACCAGAAGATATGGAAGCGTGCCGCATGCAGGTTATGGATTAGGCATAGAGCGCGTTGTAGCCTGGTTGTGCAAATTAGACAATATCAAGGATGCTATTCCATTTCCGAGAACAATGCTGCGCTTTAGACCATGAAGTGAAGACTCATGAAGCGGAAGAACAAGAATAGGGGAGAGTATGACAATCTTGCAGAACTTGCGAGGCTGCTTATTGAAACACTTGTATTTGGCAAACATAAGCTAGATCTTGCCAAGAGAGAAATCAAGACTGGACACTGCTGCCTGTATGATGAATGCGATTCGCGAGGGTCAACAAAGTATTTTGTTACAATTTATGACCGCAAGCTATATTCATTCCATCAGCAATGCCTGACAAGCTTCATGCTGGATTACATGCCTGTAAAATCAGGCCACAGATAAATTGTGGAAAGATTTAAAAACCGACACTGCCTTTGAGTAATTAATAAATCTTCAGGCGATAAACAATGGATATTGAAGACTATCTTGAGCAGAAACGGGCACTAGAGGCGAAGAAGGAGCTTCTTGAGGCGAAAGAGCGATTGAAGGATGATTCTGAGAAGAAGAAGCGCGAGCTTGAAAGGGAAAGGAAGAAGGCTTCCGGCGACAGGACAATAACACCTGGAGAGCCTAGGCCCGAGGCTGCTGCAAGCGACTACAGCCCTGGAGACATTTACAGAAAGATAATATTGTGGAACATAATAGTACTAGTAATAATCATTGCGTTGTTTTCGTTCCTGTATTTCTACCCAGGCGATGGGAAGGCTGAAACCAGCACTGAGAAGGATACTGACACCTTGACAGGAAGCGCTGTTATAGAAACAAAAGACAAGAATGAAACCAATAAGACTGCTGATGATGAAAAGAAGGAAGAGAAAAAGAACGAGACTAAAGAAGAAAAGTATCCTGGGCCTGAATTTGAATTTTATGCAGAAGACAAGGAATTAGGATTGTTTGACAACAGCGGGAAGATAGGAGGAGAGAACCTGGTAACTACCTCTTCGTTTTATGATGATGGCATACTTGTATTGGACAGCAAGGAGGACTCTGTGATAAAATGCTTCATCGACAGAGAGGTTACTGTCGACAAGGATTCTGATGGGGAAGAGGATTTGAGGGACATTGACCTGGACTTCATAGTTGATGAATTGGACAACAGAGAAAAAACAGAATTCAAGGAGTCACTTCCAGGATCATTCAAGCAGGGAAGCTATGGCGGGAAGGGAAAGGTCATGGCAAGCTACGAGGCAAGGTGCTACTACTGCATCAATCCAGAATGCGAGGGAGAGAACGGCGGGGTTGACAAGAATGGAGAAAGCATAAGGACAGCTAAAATAAGATTTAAGGCAGATCCTGATGCATCAACAAACTCAACTAATTAATCCTCTGCGTATCTTCTTATGTTATACAGCATATCTCTGATTTTGTCTTTTATTATATCTGCTATTCCTATTATTTCCCGCTTTTGATCTTTAGAAGGCTCTTTTATGTACCTGCCTGTGATTACATCCTTCATGAAATTGCCTACGTATTTGCCTACTGTTTCTACAACATCAAACCTTTCTGCTGTGTAGATGTAAAGGGCTACAATAAGAAGGGTTATGATGATAATTGTTGAGATTTGCATGGTAATGGCATATTCTGATATCTTTTAAACATATTGTTTTTATTTTTCTATGATCACTTCCGTGTAATTCTTGTGGAAGTATTTCCTTGCTGTTCTTTTTATGTCTGAGATTGTGACTTTCTTTATATTATTTATGTAGTCCTTCGGACGCTTATTGAACAATGACCACTCTGCATTTGCATCTGCGCGCTCCTTGCTGTCTTCTGTGCGGAGGATGAAGTTTCCGATCAAATAATTCCTGGCGTCGTTGAACTCCTGCTGTGTCAGACCTTCTAACTTGAATGCGTCGTGAAGGACCTTTCTTGCTTCTGCAAAGTTTTTCTTTTCAGTGCCTATGTATGACATGAATGCTCCGAATGACAATGATGACTCGTGTGCAGCTCCAACCATGTATGCTATGCCTCTTTTAGTCCTGATTTCATCGAACAACCTCGAGCTTTGACCGCGTCCCAGAATAGAGCGAATGACTTCAAGAGCGTAATAATCTGGATGGCCTTTTGGAACTGTCTGGTATCCTACCGCCATGTAAACGTGCTCGACATCCTTGTTCATCTTTTTTATGCAAGGCTTAACTGCTGGCGGCTCTTTTTGAGCAATTTCATGCTTCAATGATTTTATTGGTATTGATTCAAACTTCTTTTTTATAAGAGGGATTGGATTTCTTATGTTTCCCACCAGCGAGATTGTCGTGTTTTGAGGGATGTAATGCCTGCTGTAGTATGAAGTGATATCTTCTTGAGTCATTTTGTTTATGGCTTCTGGACTGCCATGGATTGGGTTTTTTACCTTGTGCTTCTTGAAGAGGCTTTTAAGGAACAGAATCCAGAGATATGACTTTGGATCGTCTTCCATGAATTTAATCTCGTTCAATACAACGTTCTTTTCCTTCTTTATTGTCTTTTCAGCGAACAATGGATTTTGGATTATGTCAGACATTATTTCCAATGCGAGAGCGAAATGATGCTTTGGGACGTGGATGTAATAGAATGTCCTTTCATGGGTCGTGGCTGCGTTGAATTCCCCGCCTACAGACTCTATGGAGTTTGAGATTTCATGGGCTGTTCTTGTCTTTGTGCCTTCGAACAACAGATGCTCTATAAGATGGGTCATGCCTGCCTGCTTCTTGTTTTCGTTTACTGAGCCAACCTTAATCTGGACTTCCAACGCTATTGAATTTGTATGGTGCTTTTCGAATATTACTGTGATGCCATTCTTGAGCTTTTTCTTGATCATAACTGGAAAGTTATTTAAAGCATATATAACCTTTATGCTTATGCGCGATGGGGTGACAGGCTTGTTAAGAAAACGGAAGATTGATTCTGTTCTTTTGGCGAATTCAAGCGAGAGAAGGGATTCTTCTTTTGCATATTTCACCGGAATAGATGATGTTAATGGATACTTAGTGATTAATAATAGCAAGAAGACCTTGTTTGTGTCTCCATTGGAATATGGAATTGCAAAGAAATACTCTATGGTTAGAGACATACGATTGATTGACAAGGATGTTTATTTGAACATTAAAAAGTTCAGTGGAAAGAGGATTGGAGTTAATTATGACAGCATTTCAGTGAGCGGATTTGAAAGGATGAAAAAGAACCTGAAGGCGAGATTCATTGATGCATCCGGGATGCTAGCTGAGCTGAGGACTGTAAAGAGAAGGGATGAGATTGAGAATATCAAGAAGGCATGCGGGATAACAGACAATATTTACAAGAAGATTTTCAGGGATGCCAAAGGCATGAGGACTGAGCATGAGATGAAGAATGCAATTGAAGAAATGATGATTGATTATAATGTTGAACCAAGTTTTGAAGTCATTGTTGCTTCTGGGAAGAATGGGGCGAATCCGCATCATGCAAGCGGAAACAATAAGCTGAAAGGCATGACTGTGATTGACATAGGCGTGAAGGTGAAGAATTACTGCTCAGACATGACTAGGACGATCTGTTTTGGAAATCAGAAGAGAGAAGAGCTTCATGCCTATCACTTGATTAAGTCTGTGCAGGACAGATGCATAAAGATGACAAGAAGCGGAGAGAACTTCAATGTAATCAACAGGTATGCGTGGAACAGCATCGGAAAGAAGATGATGCACAATGTCGGGCATGGACTTGGGATAGATGTGCATGAGGCTCCTTTTGTCTCAAAAGAAAAGGCAAAATCAATCCTGAAGGAAAGCAATGTAATAACAATTGAGCCAGGGATTTATGTCAAAAACAGGTTTGGGATAAGGATAGAGGATGACGTACTTGTTGAAAAGAACAAGGGAAGAGTATTATCAAAGATTGGCAGGGAGCTATTGGTTGTCACATGATTTCTCGCAAAGAGCATGGACGAAAAATATTTCACGTACTTGTTTGGATGGCTGTTGTGGGACTTTATGTGCTGCTTGACAGAATAAATTATGGGTTTTTGTTCATCACTAGCTTGTTTTTTGTTGTTTTGATTATTGATATCTTACGTTTGTATGTTGGACTGTCAATCCCCATATTTTCTCTCTTGCGCAAGAAAGAAAAGAAGACGTTCTTTACACCGACAAAAACATTGTTTGGAATGGTCATTACGCTTGCTTTCTTTGACAAGAATATTGCTGTTGCTTCGTTTTTGATGATGATCTTTGGGGATGCTGCTGCGCCGTTGATTGGGCAGTATGGAAAACATTGGTTCACCTTTAATACAAAGAAGAATTGGGAAGGGGCGGTTGGTGAATTCGCTGTTGATATGTTGATTGGTATGATATTGCTAAGGAGTTGGTTGATTTCTGGTATGATGGCCTTAGTTGCCACGCTTGTTGAGGTGCACAATAAGCATTGGGATGACAACATGGTGATTCCCTTTGCTGCAAGCTTAATTGGAACATTGGTCAAGACTATTTTTTGAAAAGAAATCTTGTTATGAAGTAAACTGCTAGCAGGAAGATGTCAAACTGCGCCCAGTATTGCAACGTTGATCTGTAGGCGAAGGCAGCAAAGAACAATCCGATGCCTGCTGCGACTCCTTTTCCTCCTTTGAAGTTAAGATAGAATGGATAGCGATGGCCGATGATGACAAAAAGAGATGAGAAGTACATGTAGAGCTCTGGAAGAAGGAAGATTTCTTTGGCAAGATAGAAGCTTAGGATTCCTTTGCCTGCATCGATGATGAATACGAAGAAAGCTGGGATGAGACCTAGTGTCTGGAATGTGTTTAACGTGCCGGCATTCTTTGTTCCTTTTTTTCTGATGTCGAAGCCCTTGAACTTGGCGAGAAGATAGGCTGGGTTGATACAACCAATGAGATAGGAAAGAATGATGCTGATGAGGAATTTGAACATAGGTAATCTGAGAAGAAACTCTTTTAAATAGTTTCTCCCTTGTTTAAGTTAAATGGGCCCGTAGCATAATGGATCAGTGTTTAGGGCTTCGGCTTTCGCGCCACTCCTTTGAGACGTGATAAGGGGAAACCCTAGGATCCAGGTTCGAATCCTGGCGGGCTCATTTTT
The DNA here is from genome assembly GCA_964366285.1 of Candidatus Woesearchaeota archaeon. GTDB lineage: Archaea > Nanobdellota > Nanobdellia > SCGC-AAA011-G17 > UBA489 > CAYJXC01. Next base: position 5,572 of record CAYITV010000036.1, read on the forward strand.
TATTTTTGATATAATGTTGCTTACTTTCTGCCACCCTTAAAGAATCTTTCTTTCAATTGATATATTTTTTCTTGAGTATAATCAAACATTGGGCAGAACACCTTTTGATTAATATATCCTGTAAATGCGCCTGCAAGGGTAATTTGTAATGTTCCTATTGCCGTAGCACTTACGATAGTTTCAAGAGGAAGCTCTCTGATTTCTTCATGCGTATATATTGCGATGATAGACGAAGTTAATCCAATACATGCGCCTATTATAGCACCATTCTTTGCATCTAGCTCCTTAGCAATGTATACTGGCTTATGTTCCATAGTAAAGTGTTTTATTTTCAGTTTCAACCATGTTTGTATGCCTACTTTGATTTAAAACTATCTTCAATGATCTTTTTATCTTTTTCTATTGTTTAGTTTCCGACAAAAATAGATTATAATTCTTGTAAGAAAGGGTTTAGAAAACTGCTAAAGTAAGCATCTTCTTTGTATAGAGATCTATAACTTATTTGTGTCGCTAACTAGTTCGTGTTTAGTTATCCCAATCAAAGGAGAATTTGATTTTCTTTTCTCTTCGAACTTCTAAGAAAATGAAAAAAAGGAGGCTAAATTGTTCTTCTCGTCAAAATAGAATCCTCCCTGTTCCTCATTTAGGCTGTTATTTTTCTTGTTAAAACTTCCAACGGCTTTTCCTTGCTTGCTTTTTCGAGAGTTAAGAGAAAATCATATTTTTCAGCCTGGTCAAGGTCAAGATATTCTCTTCCGCATTTTGGACAGACAAGTTTTATGATGTGAAAAGTAACAGTCCCACCAAAAATGGTTCTATTTTCAATCTTCTTGATAAGTTTTTCATGGCATTCCTTGCATAAACCTTCATTAACCTCAAAGGCATTGCCGCCAACTTCCACTGGTTCTTCTTCCAACTGTTTCAATTCTTCAATAGTCATCTTGTTTTCGTCTTTCATCTTACTTTTGTTTTGTACAATCTAATCTGCGTTTCTGATGAAGGATACGCGGTAATAATGTATGCTGTTGTCTTTGCCATCTCAAAAATGATGGTGACAAACCTCGTATCATAGCCGATGGCCATGTATCGCTGTCCATGAGCCCTAAGTACGTAAGGCCTCTTGATAAAGACATTTTTTATTTCTGACGCCCGAATATTGTGTTTTTGCAGAATCTTTTCTTTAATCATATCTTCGATGAGGATATCTGCAATTCTCATGAGATTATCAAACATTGGTATTTATATAAATTTTGCTTTTTGAGGGGCGGGGGACGGAATTAGGTTATTTTCTTCTTATGTGAATCCTTAGTCACAATCACATAGACTCTCCTTCCTAAGTATCGTTTTGGAACATCTGCCTTTGACTACCCCAACTCATCAAAATGATGCCTTTATAAAGCGGTTAACTTTTTTTGACATAGCTATTACCCCTCGCCTCATCTTTAGTTTTCTAACAGCCATTTCCAAGCAGGTAAAACATGGATCTTCTTCTCTTTTATTTCTATACTCCTTTCCTCATCCAGAGTTATTATGAAACCCTCTTTAAGTTTGAATTTATTCATTGCCTCTAAAACGCCTTCAACTTCCCTTTTTTCATTATCTGGATCCAGGTTTTCTGTAACTTGTATTGCTTGAACGACCTTTTCTTTTTCTTGGATTATAAAATCGCATTCATAATTATCCCTGTTATAAAATATTTTTTTATTTCTCCTTCTTAGCTCCAAAAATATCAAGTTTTCCAACAATTTTCCTAAATCTTCAGAAAACTTGAAGCTCACGCTATTTAACATTCCATTATCTATAAAATAGACTTTTTTTATCGAACCAAGCTGCTTTCCTTGAGAATATTCATATCTTATATTTTGAAAGAATAGATAAGCATCTTCAAAATAAGACAGAAATTCAATTATGGTGTTTTTACTAGTATTCATGCCTATGGACTTTAATTTATTCGCTAATTTACTGTAGGAAATATCCCTTGAGGTGGATTCTAACAGAAGATTGGCCAACATCTTTATTTTTTTTACATCTTCTACCTTATATCTTTCAACTATGTCCTTAAAAATCATAGATTCATAATAACTTTGCAGA
>CAYITV010000037.1:0-7646 GCA_964366285.1 Candidatus Woesearchaeota archaeon
TGAACAATCCATGGCTTCGGGTTCTTGATGTTCTCCTGCACAAGCTTCCATAAATCATCCCTCATGTTCACCTGGTTTTGCTGCGTCGGAACGACAATAGTTCCCTCTTTAATGAATCCACTCTTCTTTGTCTTCAGTTTGTAATACAATGTTCCTCTAGGAGCTTCAACAACCCCAACGCCGGTTCCATCCCTGTAATTCACTGCCAATGGCTTTTCATTCTGGAATGAGTAATCCTCCAGCAATTCTATGGAATGGTCTATGCTATGTAATATTTCAATTGCCTGCGCAAGATTATTGTGATATATATTAAAAGATGGAAACATGTTAAGATATTTTGCAGCATCTCTCCTTGTATGCAAATGCAATAACTCCTTGTTCAGGTTCATTCTTGCAAGCGCTCCAACCATGAAGTCTTTTTTATGGAATTCTTAGCCGATAGCCTCTGAATAGGTAATGACAACCTTCTCAAGGTGCCTGAAATAATCCTTTTCTTCTATGCAATATCCCTCTGTGCTTTTTATGCAGCCATTGATGAATCCATATTCCTCTGCAGCCAAGGAAACAAAATTAGTCTTTCTTATGAATATGGACTTGCTTTTAAAGAAGAAATCTATCAGGTTTAATATTGTCGGCCTTATCTCCTTAAGCTTATGTATCACCTTTTCAATTTCGCTTTGTTCAGGTATATGATTGAATCCCCCAACAACAGGATAAGGAGCATGAACAGATCTTCCAGCAACGAGTATCGACAAGGCATTTCCAGCAGCCTTCACGTCAAAAGCGTCATGTATTAAACTATGATGCGATTTGTTCAGTTCTAATATTGAATCCTTGCCTAATTCATCAGGCATCATGAATATATACAGGTGCAGTGCATGGTCTCTTATCATCAGCCCATACATTGCAAGTTTCCTCAGCATCATAGTTTGTGGCGTCGGCTTTATTCCCAATGCCCTTTCTATAGCCTCTATCGAGCACAACAGATGCGCTATGCTGCACGTCCCGCATATCCTTGATACATGCTGCGGCAGTCCGATGATCGGCTTGTTTCTTATTGCCTGCGTGAAGAATCTCTTGTTTTCAGTTATCTTGAATCTTACATTCTTAACAACATTCTTCCTTATCTTTATCTCTAAGTCAGCATGGCCTTCTATCTTCGTCAGGTTCTTTATTGTTATGTCAGATTTGTGCAACTTTGAACTCCTTTAGGCATTTATTTAAAACCTCTAAAAACTTGTCCTCTTCCATCGGGCATCCAGGCACCTCATAATCCACCTTGACAATGTCCTTCAGTGCGTATACCTTGTCAGTATGCTTGAATCTTTGCAGTATGAAGCTTATCTCATCCCTTGTCTTTTTGTCAAAGAAATTTCTCTGCGCGCTTGGCATTCCCTGCACAGCACAGCTTCCTATTGCAACAAGTCTTTTGCAGTTCTTCCTTATCTCCTTTATTTCCTTTATCTTCTCCTTTGATGTTATTGCTCCCTCAACAAAAGCAACATCAATCCCCTTCAGGGTATTCTTGCTTTGCAGTATTTTTATATGTTTGAAGTTTAGAATTTCAAACCATTCTTGGTAATGCTCGTTCAGCATCTCAGTGAACATGATCGTGCTGTCTTCGCAGCATGTGAAAGAAAACCACCCCACATTCAGCCTCTTCTTCATGATGTAATTTAGTTAAATTTATTATTTAAAGAAAGTAGTATACATTTAGATACTGCCAATAAAAGCAAAAAATATGGTGCATTAAGGCATTTTACTGCTGTCGTTCCACAACCTTAATAAACATCATAGCATATGAAAAAAATATGGATAAAAGAGGTCAAATATATCTTGTATCAGCTCTTATCATCGTGTTTATCTTGTACATAATCTTGACTCCGTCTAACATCATCAAGAAGACAACAGAATCTTCTAATTTCGAGGAAATATCAAAAAACTTCGATAGGGAAAGCAGCAGGTTCTTGAACATCTTGATCGATAAAAAGCATGATGTATACGATTCATTCCTGAATTTTACTGTCTTGTTCACTTCTTATTCCAAGACAAAGAATCCTGATTTTGGTCTTATCTACACATTCGTATATGATAACAAGCTTTACTTTGGAAATTATGCAGCAGACCGCGTCACATTCGAGGCAGGCACTCAAAAAACAATTATCGATGGCTGCCTGTCAAACATCCAGACATCATTTTCTGCAGCTGGTTTGCAATTGTCCATTCCAAATGTTCAGCTTAGTATATTCAAGCAGTGCCTTAAGGAGATTCCAACACCAGCTGGTTTCACAGACACAATAATGATTACAATAGAAGAATTAAACACGAATTCAATCACGAAATTCACAACAGAAATTTCTCCAAACAATCCGGATATTGTCATAATCTCAAAGGAGAAAAAAGGCAACGTCAGAAGGATTTACACGAAAGGTAAGTTTATATAGGAAATAATGTAAATAGCATAACTATGAAAAAATTATTAAACTTAACCCCTGGCAAGATAATACGGGCTATAGAAGCAAACAAGGATGAATTGCGTAAACATGGGGTAAAAAGGATTGCTTTATTCGGTTCTTTCTTGAAGAAGACAGATCACCCAAAAAGTGATATTGATTTTCTTGTTGTTTTCGACCATCCAACGTTTGATAACTACATGGAGCTCAAATTTTTCTTGGAAAAATTATTTCAAAAAAAGGTTGATATAGTTGTAGAGGAAAATTTAAAGCCAGCATTGAAATACATAAAAGAGGAAGCATTATATGCGCGATATTAAGGTATATGTAAATGACATTCTGGATTCGATAGAAAAAATCGAGAATTACTCAAAAGGTTGCACAAGTTCAAAATGTTAAAAAAATGTTATATAACCAACAGATAGTCATATAGATTTTAGCAGAAATCGAACAATTTATTAATGCCACAAAAGACCAATAAGTGATATATCTATGAAATCCAAAAAAGGCATCGGAGACATTATCGCTTGGGTATTACTGATAGGATTGTCAGTCGCATTGGCAACAATGGTAACAGTCTGGACAAAGCAGCAGGCCTCAAAGACAACAGAATTCATAATACAAGATGTGGAAGGTGATATTCAATGTGCAGACGTCTCTTTCAAGGCATCTGTCGTAGACCAAGCAGCATGTAAGGACATAAACATCTCAAACACAGGTTACCATAAAATAATAAAAGTAAGCGCCCGCACAGACTTTGGCGCAACTGAATTTAGTATAGATTTGATGCCTCAGGCAGATTCAAAAGTTTTAAATATAGCCATACCATCAACAGGAGTGGACATCATCCCAATAATACAGTCAAGCAGGGGATTAATCGGATGCGCTGATAGAAAACTGGTGATTACGTGCTAGCAACAAAACAAAAGAGCATTGGAAAAAGAGCTGTTTCTCCATTGGTTGCCACAGTTCTCATTGTCGGTATTGTCATTGCAGTTGTTTTAATCATAACTCTCTGGGGAAAAGGGGTGCAGGAAGATCTCCAGCAGAAGCAGGGAGGGATCGCATTGGCAGAATTGAGCTGCACTGGAGTTGATATAGAAGTGACAGGCACAACATCAAGCAGCGTTGAAGTCCAGAACAACGGCATCAATGGTATTTCTGGCGTGGTTATTGTAGCAAAAGGCGATGGAGAAGTCCAGTCGCAGCTATTTGCTCAGTCAGTTGAACCGGGCGATTCCAGATCCTTCCCGTTTGAAGGTATCCCTGGCGTAGGAAACATAGAGGAAGTCTCAGTCATCCCGACAATCGGCCTTGGCATTAACAGGCCGTGCACAGAACAGAAAAAGGAGCTGTCATTATGAAAACAAAAAAAGGAATCTCGCCATTGATTGCAACAGTATTATTGATCGGATTCACAGTTGCTCTTGCAGCAGTTCTCATGACATGGGGCTTGGATTATGTCAAGAAGTCAACAGAGCAGGTAGGCGGAAAAACAGAGGAGTACTTGAAATGTTCTGATTTAGCTTTTGAAATCACAAATGTTGATTGCCAAAATAATGAGGTTATAGTCCAGAATAACGCTAATATTGATATTGCAGGCATGACGCTAAGAGTTTATGTTGGCCCAGATATTACCATAGTCAATGGCATTGGTATTCCTTCATTTGCAAACGCGCATTATGCAGCCACGCTTACTGGTGCAACGAAAATTGAGGCTATAGTATCAGTAAAGGGAAGTGGTGCAGCAAATATCACCTGCAAGGATAATATCAAAGAATACATAGCAAGTTGTTAGATTTTTAACAATGATGATATCTCGCGCAGTACGCTAGGCGCCGGCGTTTCATTAAAATGTCCTTGACCCTTTTCCAAGAATGTTTTTGCATTTAGCTTCTCTTCAAATATCTTCTTGTTTTCTAAGGGAACGAATGGATCATCATCAGAGAACAATGCAGTTATAGGCCCCATCATCCTTATCTTATTGAAGTCAATATCCTCTTTCAGCCAAGGCCCGGCAACCTCCTTCTCATCATCTGTTTCTAGCTCATTCAATTTCAAGAATCCAGCTACCAATACACATCCCCCAATCTTTGTATCAGAAGAAAGTGTCTTCAAATATCTAAGTATGGCCTGGCATCCGATGCTATGGCCTATGAAATAAGTTTCTTTGTCAGGATTTTTCACATGCTTCTTTATTACATCAACCCATGATATTATCTCAGGACGTTCAGGATGAGGCATGACAAGAATCTCCACTTTCACTTTTCTTTCTTCTAATTCCTCTTTAAGCCATTGATACCAATCTGCTTCTGGATTCCCATCCCACCTGTGCACGATAATTACCCTTTTCATAACGAAACTAGCGAAGCTGTATTATTAATCCTATCGTTTTTTAGTATATGGGTACAAATACAAATATTTATAAATATGTACCCACATAAATAGGTATGGTATATCACGAAATACGGAAAATTAACGGAAAAAAACAGAACTACCTGATTTTCATCAAGAGAGATGGCAATAGAAAAGTAAAGAAGAGCAGGTTTATTGGCTCTGGCATTATTCAGAATGAACGAATAGAAAGATTAAAGAATGAATTCCATGCAGAAATTCTCAGTGACATGCCATCTGAAAATCTTTCAAAAGAGCAGCTTGCAGAAGTAGAGAATCTAAAAAATATTTACAATAAAAAGATAAGCTCTTTGAGCAATGAAGAATTTGAAAGATTTGAAAACACGTTTTTTACAGAGCTTACTTATGACAGCAATGCAATAGAAGGCAGTTCTCTTTCGCTTGAAGATACGAATTTGGTTGTAAATGAGGGATTAGCCCCAAAAGGAAAGACCTTAAGGGAAATTAATGAGGCAAAAAATCATATGGAAGCAATAAGATTCATTAATGGCTATGAAGGTGACTTAAATGAGCAGTTTATCCTTAAGCTTCATTCAATTATTCTCAAGAATATCTCTGAAAGATTTGCTGGTAGATACCGGGAAACTTCTGTTAGGATCTTTAAAAGCGATGTTAGCTTTCCAGATGCCTCAAGAGTGCCGCAATTGGTTGGAAATCTTGTCCATTGGTATAAGTTAAACAAAAATAAGATGCATCCATTTGAACTGGCGGTTACATTCTCAGTTAAGCTTGTTTCAATCCATCCGTTCATAGACGGCAATGGCAGGGTCTCAAGGCTTGTTATGAACTTTCTCTTGAAGAAGAAAAGCTATCCTTGGATCAATATTTACATGAGGCAAAGGGCGGAATATCTGCGTGCAGTCAGGCTTGCAAATGATAAAAAATACAGGCAGATTTTGGAATTTTGCATAGCTGCTCTAAAAGAAAACCTCAAAAGCTTTAATATTATTAATAGTTGATATGGGTACAAATACAAACATTAGTAAAAATGTACCCACATAGTTTGAATGCCCAACAGTTTCTGCTGCCAATAAAAGCTTCTTTCTATTGAGGATAAAAACATTAATTAGACAATAACATAAAGAATCGAAAGATTTATATATTTATATACTCATTAAACATCAATATATATAAAATAAATATACAAAATGACACAAATAATGGTAGAAAAAAAGGAAAGATGGCAGCACTCTCCTACATTAAACACTGTGCTTATGGTAGAATCAATCCTTAAAGATGCTGGAGAAGTGCTTACAGTAGCCGAATTAAAGCGAAAATTACCGAGAAAGGTGATGCATCAGACGCTGATTCAGATCTTAGATTATTTACAATTAAGTGGAAAAATCATCATTGGAACTAAAGGAATCCTCTGGATATATGCAACAAGAAAAGAACTTAAAGAGATGATAAGTAGGGGTCATTATGTATAAAAAAGGCGACATCTGGATATCTGCAGTTTTGTACATGGCACTTGGAATTATTGTCATAGCATTGATACTCGCAGCAAGCCTCCCATTAATCAACAAGATAAAGGACAGGAACACATTCTCAGAGACAAAGAAGCTTCTTCTTGCAGTTGATGACACAATAAAGATAGTTTCACGTGAAGGCCCAGGTTCTCAGAGAGAATTGTCTCCATTGACAATAAACAAAGGCCAGTTGTTCATTGATCAACAGAAAGACAGGATTTACTGGCAGTTAAAAACATCAGCAAAGATAATTGAGCCTGGCATTTCAATACAGGAAGGCGTTTTAAACCTTACATTCAATCCAACAGTTGTCAAGGACGAATATCTCATGACTATAAGCCTTGATTATAGTGATGATGTTGATATTAATCTTAATTCAGCATACAAAAGTCCTTTTGTCGGCCATTACACTGCCTTGATATCCCACACCGGGCAGTATGTTAATAGTCCTTTAGGTAATACAATGCCTGTTGTTTTAATTACTATATCTTAGATTGGGACTTTTGTTCTAGGTTGATGAGTTAACTGATTATGGATGCTTGATTTGTTATTCTGATTAGTGATTGAATTATTTTCTTTGATGGCATGCAAGTATAGACCTGATTAAATTTTTATTATTATACAAAGACCCACGAACTAAGGCCCAGAACAAAAATCCCAACACCGTAATATTTCCGAATAAACAAGCAATAAATATATAAAGAATAAATATTCCAGCTGACGTCATGAAGCAAAAAACAAATTTAACACAACAAAGGATAATGACAGAAGAAGAAGAAATTATGAATGATCCAGAAATGATGACCGCAATCAAAGAAGACGAAGAAGCACAAAGGAAAGGCATCAAGCCTTGGAAGATTAAATATTAGTTATAAGCATCTTTATGCGTGCCAACAGTTACAACGACAAGAGTCTGGTTGTCGTCATCAATCCAATAAACCATACTTATATTCGACCCCAGCCAGCAGCTCCACCTTCCTTCAAGATGTCCATGAAGCTTGTGTGCACCGCACGCATTTCTAGGATCCTCCTTAAGCCTGTTTAAAGCCTCTTGAATGCTTTGTCGAATCTTTAGGTAATACTGAAACTGTTTTTCAGCACGTTTATTTTTTGTTGTTATCCCATACATTCAGAAAAAGAAATATGCGCATCCTTATATCTTCTCACTGCAAGAAACCGGAAAAAGTAACATAGAAAACAGATTAGCAACAGAAGATATGTAGCAAAATACAAAAAAAGAAGCAAAAGCCGGAAAAAACATCCAGAAAACCGCAAAGTAGGAATGCCATCAAATCAATATTCAATCAAA
>CAYITV010000038.1:0-7581 GCA_964366285.1 Candidatus Woesearchaeota archaeon
GGCGTACCAACCGTAGTTGCGGCCGAATCAGCATTGGCTCGGGCGCCCCCAGTTCCACCAGTCAGAACGGCACCCCTAATAACCAGCGGAGTGGTATGCGTAATATCCGCAACCACCGGCGCCGGTGACATGGCGATACCAACCCCCCCAGCACCGGCTTGCGCGGTGTTGGTGTAGCCCGACACATTCAACAGGGCAACTTTAATTCCAGACCCGGTCGGATTGTGCAAAATAAACCCGGTTGCAGTGGTAGACAAAGCTGATAACGTGGCATTGGCCACATTGGCAGCATGGTACACCATGCCCCGTTTTGCATATTCAAATACATCAATAGCCTCCTGCACGTCTCCAAGGGATTCAGTCAGAATCTTCCCCATCTCAGTCGCACAAATCTTTCCAAGCTCCTGCTTTCTTTTTTTTAGTATGCGGGCTGTCTCAAGAAGAATCTCTCCCCTGTGCGGTGCAGGCATGCTTGCCCATCTCTTCTGTGCGTCAGTAGCTGCCTTTGTAGCAAGGTCAACATCATGTGCACTTCCTTGTTGAAACAATGCCAAAGGCTGTTCTGTCGTGGGATTTAAAGTAGCAAACGTTAGTCCAGAACGAGATTTCACTTCCTTTCCATTGATCCAATGGCCATAGACTCGCATAAATTCACCTTCTCTTTTATTATCTAAAATATCATTTTTTCTATTTAAAGCTATGCTTTATATTCCAATAATCTCTCCAAATTTCTTTCAGCATCTTCTCTGTTTCGTCCTGCTGTAATGCTGTCAATAATACTCCGCAACTTCTCAAAAGATAAAACTCGCGGATTCTTCTCAACTCTTAACCACCTCTCCTTTGTTCTATTGCATCGGGATTGCGGAACAAACAACGTTATCTTGTTAAGCGGTATTATTTTTTCATCTATTGTGCATTCTCCAGGTATATCGCTATGCCTGTAATCTGCCTTGCCATAGTATTCAATTTGGTATACGACTGGGAATGGTTCTTTGACTGCTGCTCTTTCCTCTTCGCTTAATTGTTTCCAGTATTTCTCGCGGAGAAGTTCAACATGTACAAAATGATCGTAATGTTTTTGTGCAAATTCTCTTAATTCAGGATCAATGTTCCTATGCGATATGTTTCGTATGAGCTTCTTTCTTTCTCTTTCTCTTTCTTCTCTGCTCCGCTCAGGAGTCCATCCATACCCTCGTCCAAACGTTGCAAGTGTGTATCTCATGGCACCTCCAATGCAATCCTTTTCTACAGCTGAAATCCATTGCTTGCTTGGCAGATTCAGCTCGCCGCAAAATGGAGGTTTTCCAGCCTCAAGAAGAGTCTTCAATGGCTTTAATCCTGGCTCTTCCTTGTCAAAAAATCCTACAAGGCTTGCCGCGTTTGAACCGTGATAGTAAAGTGTCATTTGTTCTCTTATCTTAATTCTTCCCTTTCTCTCCATGCAGATTTATCCCTATGATTGGAGGGGTGAATGTTTCCGGAGCAGTATTCATCAACCGTTCCAGGCTGAGATTGCTAAGGCTATAACCAAAGAATAGACATAATCCACAGTTTGGTCTTCTGAGGTGGCGTATTAGATCTGCTTTTCCCTCTTTTGTATCAAGAACTATTGGTTTCTCGTATTTTTCACGCTCACGTTCTGTTAAGGCGCCTATCACTGCTATTTCCAATCCATCCACCTTTGGGTTTAATCTTGATTGAACACATCCGTTTTGTATGGTGCAATCTGTTCCTGAGGAGGTGGTAAATGTCACTCCATCATACTTCTGCACATGTCGGGGATTGTATTCTTTCGATTTTTTCCATCCGCGCTCAACTCGTTCCTTGACCTTGGCATAAACAATGTCATCCCCTTTAAGAAATTCCTCCCAAGGCCCTTGAGGATAAAATTTTTCTCTGTCAACACTCTTCTTGAGCTCGCACAAGCCGTCAAGGAAAGGCAGCACTTTCTCAGTTCCATCATGCTGTTTGCATCCATCAGGAAGGAGAAGCCGTGCATGCTTGTTAAAGTCAAACATAGTGCTGATTTTTGTTGAATATAAGGCTGGAATGGTAGAGCCAAAAGGAACCTGCTGTTCGTTGCAAGGGGTTAATATGGCTGCATCAATCCCTTCTTCTTGGACAAGCTGTTGGAGATGCACCGCTATGCGCTTCTGGTACCTGTCTCCTTGCTCAAGCTGCATTCTCCACTGCCTGTCTTGTTCCTTTCCGTGGCCATGGGCATCTAAAAGGTAGAGCGTATGTCCATGATGCAAAAGAGTATTCAAATCGTCTGTTCTGAGGTATGTCAATGGTCTCATGTGGTCAATAAAAATTTCCTTTAGTCTCTGTTCAACAAAAGGAGATTGGTATGATTGCGGGTCCCTCTTGCGAACTCTATCAAGGCATTCCATGTATCTCTGAGGGCTCATTTCGCAAATAACTGTATGGTCTCCTACTGCAAATCTGGCTCTATAAAGCCTTCTTTCGGTATCTGATGGTTCAATTGGTGTCACAAGATTATTGAATCAACTGTATTTTTAAATCTTTCTATTTGTTACTACTAATAAGTTGGGATAAAACAAAAGATTTAAATATGATTAAGCAATTGCTAACTCTTATGGCATCGTATCCTCTTCAAGGAAAATTGGAAGAAATCAAGCAGTTGAAGACAGAGTATGGAATAGGATCGCTCGACGCGTGGAGGTATCTTAAAAGCCAGGAGTTTTACACCGCTCTTCGTGATGATATTGTAAATGCTCTGTATGCAACGAACTTAACCTATCGGCCGACGCTGAGAGAGCTAAGTAATCTTTGCCAATACGTTCAATTTGAAGTTCAATGGGCATTCCGCGCATGGAGTTATGAACGTGCATCAGAAACTCGAGGCAAACACCCTCAATTGCAGGATATTCTTTTCTGCAACCCACAAGTTAATCAGTATCACGATAGTGATATGAATCTACAAAAAACTGCACAACGTACATGGATGTTTGATTATCAATCTTTCCTCATACATTATTGCCAACTTAAAGATGTCTGCAGAGATATGAATGATCAAGATTTATTTGTAAAGGTTTTTGCTTCTGCCTTGACGAGCACACATCCTTATCTTACAGATGATAAGGGCAATAGATTAACATTTTCGCAAGTACGCAAAACAGATTCTTTGTTGATCACAGACAGCGATGCTGGTAGAACTAAGAAGCAACGACCAAAACAATTTGAGCGAGCAATATGGCAAAGCGTGATTAATGATTTTCACTTTCTATATGGGAATAAAGATAAACTGACTGCAGAAGATCAATTTGAGATTGGCGAGGGTATGCATGAATCAGAAGAGGCTGCAATTTCAATTAGAAATAGAATCACTCATGAGGAACATCTTTTTCTTTATAAATTATATACTTCCGATGATTCATACAAACGTGCACAGAGGGAACGCACTCTAGGACGGATTGAGATAGAAAGAAGAATTGCTCTGCAGGAGGTGCTTGCGAATGAATATATTGGTGGGAATATTTTTGGTAGTAGTTATCAAGAGAAAATTGAGGGTGCATTGGACGTTTTGAAAGCTCACTTATCAGAGATACGAGAAAAGCTAAAAAATCAAAAATTATGGTCTAGCGATGAAGTGTATTCTGATGTTGGTTTTCTCGGGGAGCTTGAGGGGGAAAGTAAATATAAATTAGCAGCCCTTAAAAAGAATAGGAAATGGCTAGAGAAAGTTCTTAGTAATTAAATCTGAGAGTATCGTTCTTCGGAAATTTTCCACACATTCCGAAAAAAACATAGATTTTGAATAAATATTTCTTAGTATCTATTCACTCTTCAAACTCTTCAGGGAGCCACCTCTTGCTTATAAACTACTATCGTCTTATTATCTTATGCAGAAGAGATTTAATTTTACAAAAGAAATCAACAACATTGATAATCACCAAAGGATACTCATACATCAAACCTCGGTCTGGAATAATTATCTTAGAGTTTGTAGAGAAAAATTAAATGATGATGGATATTTTGATCTATCGCAATTAAATAAACTTTACGTCATTGGTGCAAAAGATTTCTTAGTATCGTGCAGGAAAAAATTGGGTTTATCACAACGTGCTTGTAAAGAGACTATAGGCATAAAAAATATAACAAACTACGAAAATTCAGAACAAGCTATTCCTTTTAGGATTCTTCTGAAATTCTCTGAACTCGCTAATGAAGATTTGTGCTCTTACTTGAAAAAGAGCGATAAAATATTTTTTTCTGGAGGAATGTCACCACCAATAGAAGCATCTTTATTATTAAAACCAGAGAGATTTATAGACTTATTGAAGCTAGTAAAACCATCAAAACTCAAGATTAGAAATATAATTTACCCCAACATACTAACGCCATTTGATCATTACAATATTCACTACAATAAACACAATACCCCATATTTTCATTCTGCATTATTGTGGTCTTTCATACACACTTATTATAAATCTGAGAAAGAGTCCCGTCTTATCATTCCATCTTATCCTTATACTAACGACATCATAAATAAGGGGGCAGATCCGCATATTATTGCGGGTTCACTTCTCCTTGCTGAAGGCTCAAGAAATGTTGAAGGATTTAATTTTTCTAACAAATCAAGAGCTTTACACAATCTCTTAGTTGACGCTATCTACTTAGAGCATTCAGTTTACCCGACTTCCTATCATCTTGATACGGGAGATGGTTGCTACAGAACTTATTACTCTTCTAAGAAGGCTTTAGAAATCAGAAAAAGATTCGAAGATAATTTTGGATCAATTAGAACTAAACCATCAATAAACCGACCATTAGAGTTTTTAAAAATGACACAACCAAATCTAAACAACATTAAAAAAAGAATTGATAAAAAAATTGCCTTACGAGTATTTAGCGTAACTGAAGGGTGTGTCAACCTAAAAGTTGTTGATTATAACAGAAAGAAAAATGAAATAACTGTAAACCCAATTATTCACATCTCATGTGCTAATCCATCTTTATTGTTAAGTTTATACAACCTCTCTTCTTCGCTTGGCTTTACCCCATCTTTGTTTAAAGGCGAAACATGGTCTGGATGGGCTGGATTAAAAATTCCATCTCACACTGATGTCGTCCATTTTTTGGAGATTGGTGGTTTTTTGGAGATGGTTCCAGTTGCAAGAACAGATTCCTATTTTTATGGTTATAACAAACAACAATTATTTATTTCCATCTTGGAATTAAGAAAAAGACTAGAAAATGATTCCCATCTTAGAAAATTGAATATCAATAATCTTAAAAAATTAGCCTTTGATATCTTAACAAAAAAAGAGTATGGCTCTCCAGATGTTTATATAAAAATAAAAGATTCTAAAAATATATTCAAAAGATTATCCCATTCTAACTTGCTTTTAAGATTGAAAGATGATGTGAAAATGATAGAGTCCGAACCAAAATCGTACTTAGAGCAGTTAGGAACCTATTTAAATAAAAAAAGCAAGATGGCTTTCTCTGAAAAAAGTCTATTGCCAGCCTGATCAAACACAATAGATTGCTTTCCATCAATGACATCTTTAGTAACCTCCTGTCCTCTCTTCGCAGGCAAGCAGTGCATAAATATTGCATTTTTCTTAGCATTTTTCATTAATTTATTATTGACTTGATATGGTTTTAATATCTTAACCCTTCTCTTCTCTTCTGATGGTTGAATCCTATAAGACATCCAAGAATCAGTATAAACAACATCTGCATTCTTTACAGCCTGTTGCGGATTTGTTGTGACTTCTATTTTGCATCTTGTTTTCCTTGCAATTTGTAGTGCCTGCTTCATAATCCGCTGCTGAGGCATGAATTCTTTCATCTTAGGGCACGCGATTGAAATATCCAATCCGAACATCGCACCTGCTAAAATCAAAGAATGGGTCACATTATTGTTTGCATCGCCGACATAGGCGATCTTAATCTTAGACAATTTTCTCTTTTTCTCCAAGATAGTCATAAAGTCTCCAACAATCTGGCAGGGATGCTCCTCAGAGGTCAGTCCATTAATCACAGGTATGGAAGAGTTCTTAGCAAACTTCATTAACTCCCTATGATCATGCATCCTTATCATTATTATATCGCAGTATCTTGAAACAACCTTAGCAACATCCTCAATGCTCTCTTTTCCTTTTGCCCAGGGAGATGTCTCAGAATGATAATCCACAATCTCTCCTCCCATCTGGAACATCGCAACATCAAAAGAAACCTCTGTTCTCAATGAAGGTGCCTGGAAGAATGTCATCAAGGTCTTTTCATACAAAGCATTGCTATACTTTCGAGGATGTTTCTTGACATCAAGAGCTTTCTTAATAATCTGAACAATCTCCTTCTTGCTGAAATCTGTTATGGATAGTAAGTGGTGTGTCATCATGATCATCTTTTTCTTTGCTTCTTTTCTTCTTCATGTCTCCTTATATGTTTATTCTTTCTGGGATAAGTATGGGCATTTCTGTGTATATAATCTTCCAATGAGCGAGATATTCTCTCGTTTCTTCTGTTTTTTCTATGGGGCTGAGGAGAATGGTATCAGAGAACTTTGTGAGTTTGAGAGTTTTAAGCATGCCTCCCTCTCTGTGCCGGCCATATAAGCTGTAATGAAATCTCATTCGTTCTGATTGATTGAGGCCTTTAAGCTTATATTTAAAGAGAGTATAATTCTTAAAGCCAAATTTTTGTGCCATGCCTTGTTCATTAAACAGACTGTATCCTTCTGCCAATATAGCTTCCCTTGCCGGAAATGTTTTTGATCCTATGGTTTGATATGTTTTTGTTATTATATTTACTTCTTTTTTTGTCTTTTCCAGTTCTTTTTTTACTTGATAGGCCGTAGTCATGTCCTCTTTTTCTTTGAAAAGCAGTAATATATCTACATCTTTAGGTTTCTCTTTTCCGCGTACAGTAGACCCAAAGAGGATAATATCAAGAATCTTTTCTTTATCCTTTTTAGGCAGGTTTTTGATTTTCGATTTCAAATCCATGTTCTCGCTTAATCTTTGCGACATTTTCTCTTACCTCATCACAACTGTCTTTTTCTATGGTTATTGAATATGTATCCCTATATAGCGGATAATATTTATCTAATATTTCATATAATCCCGGAAAATCAGTTTCTAGAATCCTAAACCGCTCTGTATGATCCTTAGGGGTCTTTCTCAACTTCCTAAAGATAATGCAGTCTAGCATAACAAAGAAACACTTGAAGTAGAGAATCGTTGCTGATGTATAATCCTTCCTTTTGTATACTGCATCTGCCGACTTCCAGAATCTCAGTGCTATTTCCCTTAATTCATCTTCCATGTTAATTAACTAAATAAATGAGTTATTTATATACTTTTTGGTTAATCTTATTAACCTATGTTTATCTTACAAACCTCTATCCTATTTTTAAACATTTTTGTTTATATGCTTAACACTAAATTTATCTTAGATAAACCTTCGTCTTTTCAGTATCTTTTCCAGTGTTCGTACAGTTTTGATATTCAACTCATATCCAACATCAACTATGGGTTTGTTCGTCTTAAGAATTCTTTTCAAGTTTGCCGGTGAGATCGGAAGAGCGTCGTGTTGGGAAAGAGT
>CAYITV010000039.1:0-7577 GCA_964366285.1 Candidatus Woesearchaeota archaeon
TTTTATAGTTGGCAATCAAACTAGCACACCTCCAGAAGATTGTACAAATGGTATTGATGATGATGGCGATGGATTGATTGACTGCCAGGATCCTGATTGCAGTACTCATCCTGCTTGCGCTGGCGGAGGAAATGAGATTTGCGACAATGGAATTGATGATGATGGGGACAATAAGATTGACTGCGATGATGTTTTGGACTGCGGCGGCTTCTGCATAAATCAGCTGCAGCAACAAAATCAACAACTCCAACAACGTGTCGGCGAGCTTGAGCAACAGGTTCGTGGTCTTCGAAAAGAGGTCAACATTATAGAGAGCAATGTGCGAAAACTGCTTTGCGAGGTCTTTGACTGCCCTGAACAGGCATTGTTTGCACCGCCTTCGAATTCTGAAGCTGAGAGAAAGCTTTAAAAAGAAGCTTTACCGACATTAAGCTATCATGACAAGAGTTGGTTTTATTCATTAACGGGAATGACTTTTCTAGTTCCAACTTTTTGGTTTTCTCATCTTTATGTGCTGATAGAGAAAGTTATATATGGAATGGCGGTCGTAGTTTAATGGTTAGAAGAGAACAATCTTTGACCAAAATCTGGGACTGTGGATCCTGGGACGGGAGTTCGATTCTCCCCGACCGCCCTTATTTCTTGAGAGGTGAGCAATGGAACTAAAAAGAACGAAGGGAGCAAGGGATTTCTTTTACGAGGAAGAATTGCTTAGAAAGAGTGTTGTTGATGTATTGGAGGAGGTGTTTAAACTGTATGGGTATAATCCGCTTGAGACTCCGATATTGGAATCTTATGATGTATTAGCAAGCAAGTATGGCGGCGGCGCGGAGATTTTGAAAGAGACATTCAGACTAAAAGATCAGGGAAAGCGTGAGCTTGGACTAAGGTATGATCTGACTGTGCCATTGGCAAGATTTGTTACAATGAACTCGCAATTGAAAATGCCTGTGAAGAGATACCAGATCGGATCTGTGTTTAGGGATGGGCCTTTGAAGACAGGACGCTACAGAGAATTCACACAGTGCGATGTGGATGTTGTTGGAGTGAAGAACATTGAGGCTGATGCTGAGATGATTGCAATAGCTGAAAGAGTATTTAGAAAATTAAAACTTGATACTGTGATAAAGGTCAACAACAGAAAGATTCTTGACAGATTATTGGAGGTTTGCAAGGCGCCAAAACTGAGATGTGATGAAATATTGCTAAGTTTAGACAAGCTTGAGAAGATTGGCATGGAGGGAGTGAGAGCAGAGCTGAAAGAGAAGGGGATTAGAGATGCAACCATCCAACAGCTGTTTGAAATTGTCTTGGTGGAAGGCACAAACAAAGAAAAGCTACAAATGTTATGGAAGGTGCTTGGAGAGTGCGAGGGATTGACAGAAATGGAGAAGGTATTGAGCTTGTCAGGGAAGAATGTGGAATTTGATCCTTGCCTGGCTAGAGGACTTGCATATTATACTGGAACTGTGTTTGAAGTTTATCTTAGGGACAAGAGCATTAATAGCAGTTTGGCAGCTGGAGGAAGATATGACAAGATGATATGCGAGTTCATAGGCAAAGAAGGTTATGAAGCAGTTGGAATAAGCTTTGGGCTTGATGTGATTGCAGATGCATTGCGAATGAAGGGATTGGGAACAAGGAAAAGCGTATGCAAGGTTTATGTGATTCCTATACAATTAATGGAAGAGGCAGTTTCAATAGCAGAACAACTGAGAGACAAGGGAATAAACTGCGATGTTGACTTGATTGGAAAGGGCATAAGCAAGAATCTGGAATATGCAAGCACGATGAAGATTCCGTATGTTGTGTTTGTCGGAAAGAAAGAACTTGCTCAGAAGAAAGTGAAACTAAGAGACATGACATCGGGCAAGGAAGAGATGGTCAGCGTTGATGAAATTGTTGAGAAGATGAGATGATTAAGAATTATTCTATCTTGTGATTATGCAACGTCTATATCTTATTATCTATATTTCTTCGTTACTTCTTGAGAGGAATAACGCTTATAAAGGAGTATTGCAACGGGAAGGTGTGCTCTGATGAGCACGCGCAGTTACATGAAGCATGGGATTATTTCAATGATTTCATGCAGAGGGGATGATGGGATTGATCATCTTTATCAACAAGACACAAAAAAGGATGATATTTTGCGCGTTCCTTTTGATTATATTTCTTCTTTCATTCATGACATTCTTGCTTGTCAAAGACACCTTTGCAAAAGAGAGCGATGAAATCAAGACTGAAGAGAATGAGACTATTGTTTCGCTGATGACAATCGACCCAATAATTGTCGAGAAGGAGGTTGCTGTTCCTGCTGATTACATAAAAGTGAACGGCAGATTGTACACGCCAGATGACGTGATGAACCTTCTTGAGGCTACTGGATCAAGGATTCCGAGCTTCCAGAAGTGGCTTGACAGACTGCTTGACAATGCAGAGGATGACTTAGACATGGTATACGGCCATAATGTATACAAAAGCGGCGAATACAAGATTGAGGATGTTGAGCCTGAGGACTGCTCAATTGAGTTTGATCATGGGAGATTTGATGAAGGGGTTGTTGTATGCAGCGATGTAGAGATAAGGATCGGCAACAGCTATTTCAGATGCTATGTAGACATCTATTTTGAGAAGAATATTGATTATGAGAATGGAAGAATACGCAACTGCGTGAAGAAGCCATTGTTTTAAATCTTTTTGCTTGTTACTATTGGGACTTCATATTTTTGGCATAAGATTGTTATTTACCGGAGATGATACTTTGGTTTACTTTGTTCTGGTAACTATTTTTTTCTCTTGACAACTAGGTAATAGACGAATGCACCAACAAAATGTGTAAGAATAATAACAAGGATCCACACAATCTTATCTGATTTGTTCTTGAAGTTGCGGGTTGCACAATCAACAATCATCCATACCCAGAATATTGAAACAAGAATAGGAATGATTATCATCAATAACATTACCATGATTCCAAGACCGATCCATGCTGCGATCATTTTAACAATGTAATGTTTATCTCTTCAAAAGGTTTCTCTTGGTTTAAGTCTATCCTTTGCTGATTAGAGAGGTATAGCAAGGGAATAAATGTCATAATTTTGTCCTCTTTCTTGTCAGAATTAACAAGCTCTGTGAATGTAAGATTTGGCTTTTTTGCGAACCATGACTTAATCCTGTCATAGATTGAAGAGATCAATTGCGTAATGTCAATCTTTTTTGTAGGCAGGACAGCTTCCCTTATGACTCTTGATGTTATGATACGCTTTATTTTTCTTCTTTCCTCAACCTCGATTGCCTGCTCCAATGCCTTCATCAAATCCTTTATTGTCAGCTGGCGCTTTCTCGGCTGGGGAGTCTTGATAAGCAATGGAGGATAGTCCTGATGGGCAAGGTTTTTTATATCCTGCTCTGAATCTTCCAACAGATCTTCCTCAGGCGGAAACAGCATATTATCAAAATCAACGAGATGCTCGTCCACAAGCTTATGGGTCTTCATTCTCAATAGGATTGAAGATGCCAACAATACCTTGCCGGAGATGAAGAAATTATGCTCCTGCAGGTTGCGGACTGTTTCAAGATAACGGCCTGCAAGTTTGGAGATGTTAACATTCCATGGGTCGAGCTCTTCTGACTTGATAAGGTCGTAAATGATGGACTGCCATGTAACCTCGTCCTTCTTGGTCAAAAGCTCGTAGATCTGGTCCTGCATAGTGGACTGATTTTTTGGTACTTTATAACAATTTGCCTTCTGAAAAGTGTTCCTATTTTGGAGTAGTTACAAACCGAAAGCTTTATAAATAAGTTCAAACCTCATAAGAGTATCACCTCTTTTTCCCCAGGAAGCTGGCTCTTCGGAGCTCGCTTCCCAGGGTTTTATCAAACTTTACTTTGAGATAGCGACATCTATATTTTGATGCAACAACACTTATAAGTATGATTGACTTTGCTTAACTAATGAAAAGAGGAGACAAGTTGTATGAAGGCAAGAAGCCATTGTATGTCATTGGAACCTTGGTTGTCCTATTGGCAATAATTGGGGCTGTTCTTTTTTTCATTGATGATGATCAGAATTCTGCATTGACTGGAAGCACGGTCATAGACACAGTTGATGACAAGAACGAAGAACAACAAGCAAAACCAGAACCAGAATGGAAGGGAAGCCCACGAAGAGAATTTAATGCTGAGGGCAAAACAATAGTTGATTTTTCCCTGAGCGATGAGATAAAGGTTGGAGATTATTTTATCAAGGTAACTGGAGTCAGGACAATGGACAAGATTGGAACTTATATTACTCCTGATCAGTTTGTTGGAGAGAGTGCAAATTATCTTTTCTATGCTGTGCAGATACAGATGACAAACAAGGGAGAGAAGGAAGGATATGCGCCTGAAGACATGTTCAGACTGAGCGACGGGCAGCATGAATATTCATTAGACAAGGAAGGAACAGAAAGCTTTGGACAGGAGAGCATATTCTATCCCGTGCTTAGAAATGACGTGAAGAGAAACATCAAGATAGCATTTGATGTTGAAGCTGGAAGCTATGTACTGTTAGTTTACGGCGATGCTGGCAAGATTTATAGGTTGACAATAAGCTGACTATGGCTCGAATCTTAATTCGTAGTTATCGCCTTCCTTGATGATGTAATTTGCTAGTTCCGGACTTTCTTTTTTATTGACAAACAGCTTGACTTTTCCCGGCTGTTCGCTGCATAAATCCCCGTTTTTCTTGTCCAATAACTGATCATCCCTGAAATTCAGGCCTATGGCATCCATGTATTTGCCCATGGTTATATCTTCCGGCTTCCAGACAGTTCCTTCGATGTGGATTCGCCTGTCTTCGTGCGTGTGGAGCAATGGCGTTCCTAAATGTGATTGCCCTATTGGTACTGGCATTTGTTTTTCTTCTCCACAGATGAAAACTTTTAATGTTGCGTGCCAATGAATCTGGACTTTGCTATATGGGCCTGAATTTGGTCCATTACCTTGAAATTGCATAAATAAAAAGACAATTACTATGACAATAACTCCAATGATTGACCAGGTTATTATTCTACCCATTTTGTTTCACTCTTTTTTTGTGCATCTCTCTTTTGTTAATAATGAAATTTTGAGGCAAAACTGGGTTAATAAGCTTTTTTACTTAAAAAGTTCTTTCTCTATGACTAATTGGAATGCTTCGAATGGTGACGCAGAGTTGATCATCTGTCCGTTGATGAAGAATGTCGGCGTTGAAGAAACTCCTGCCTTTTCTGCATCTAACCTATCTTTATCAACCTCTTCTGACATCTTTCCCTTGTCAAGGCAATCTTCGAATTTTGACTGGCTTAAGCCATCTATTTGGGATGCGAGCTGCTTGATGTAGCTAATTGGCTCTGCAATATCGAAATATCTTTTTGACTGCTGGATGCTGATTGAGATTGGGATTGATGCTTCTTCTGGGTTCTTTACTTCTTTTATTAGAGTGTCGATGATATGCTGGTTTTCGAATAATTTATTGTGCATCTCCCAGAACCTGCCCTGCTGATGCGCACACTCTGCTGCTTCAGCTGCTTTTTTTGACCATGGACGGCCTGATTCTATCAGAGGAAGGTCGCGATAGACATATTTCACCTTTCCAGTAATTATATAATACTGCCTGATCAACGGGAGGATTTCGCTAGAGAACTGCATGCAAGATTGGCATTCGAAATCTGAGAATTCTATTATTGTGACTGGGGAGTCTTCATCACCTAAGTATGGATCATCATCTGGACTAACTTCGATGTAAGCTTTTTGGGGCTGCTTTGGAATTGTTGAATCTTTTGTCTTGGCTGTCGTAATCATAAGAAGAGAGATTATGAATAATAATGCAAAGACTGCTGTTGTGATTTTCCACCATGTCAGTTCATTGACTCTTGGCTTCTCTATGATTTTTTGTGTTTCATGCTTCATAAATAGAATGACCAACAAATATCTTTAAATAGCTATCTGCGTAGGTTATCTTGCGTTGTTTACTATCTCAATTATATCTCTTTCTACATCACCAACTTCTTGCTTACTTCTGGGAAAAATTGAGAAATCATAGTGGGCTTCATCCCAATGATTTTTACCTTTCCATTCTCTTCCATCACATTAATTTTGCACGGCATACAAAGAGAGATCAACCTATTTTTATTCAAGAATTGATTTGCATACTTGCCAGAACAAATTTCAATAATTTTCAATGGCTTCTGTTCAAATCCCTTTGCAGCCAATCTTTCCTTCACATCGTAAATCTGAAACAATGCCCATCCTTTTTGCTCTACTGATTTCAAAACTGAAACAACTGCCTCATCAAATCTCTTCCTGGTTTCAACAATATACGCAAAATCATTTATATCCATAGTTTCACCTCTGCTGAGTCAAGGATATTATCAACCAAACTGTGAGAGCCACCACCAAGATCATAAAAACAGGACCAAAAAACATCATCCCGCCCATGTAACCAAACCCCCATCCGAAGCTAAAGAGCAATAACAAGATTAATAAGATTGCTACAATCATTGGCGTGTTCTCTTTCTTATACGTTTTATTTTTTCTTGCCATAAAAATCTCTCCATAATTTTATAATCCAAAGATAAACCAAAATTATTAATCCAATAAGCAGTATTACACAAAGAACGTTCAAAAGATTCCAATAACCAGGATAACCCCAATTTCCCATCATTCCTTGCATCATACTTGTCTGCGAATTTTGTCCGGACATCATCATATTCATCATGCCTCCACCCATCATTCCGCCAACATCTTCGTTGCAATAAAGCCTTTTAGCCATCTGAACATGCATTTGTCTTAAACTCTCTGAACCTTCTCCACCCATCATTTTATCCATCATTTCATGGGCTTCGCCAGGATGCATCTGCTCCATGTAATAATCCCCAATAGCTTCAAGCTGCTCATCCGTGAGCTTGTCACAGCTAATTCCTGAATCTACAAGCTGTTTTGTTTCAGCAAAGTCATGTTCGTGAGCAAAAACTAGGTTTATATTCAGCAATAAAACCATGCTCATGATAAATAATAATATCTTTCTCATGTTTCCGCCTCACAATTTTGTAATGATTTTTCCATTGTTTTTCAATTTCTCGACCAAAACTTCTCTGATAATATCAAACGCCTTAATAATTTTCTGATTGGCAAGCTTATAATAGATATTTTTGCCTTTCCTGTTTGAGATAACAATGTCCTTAGATTTCATAATGGACAAATGCTGAGAAATATTTGCCTGGCTTAATCTTGTCTTTTCTATCAATTCGGTGACTGAGAGTTCTTTGCCCCTCAACAGATTCAAGATTTCCAACCTAGTTGAATTTGAAAAAACCTTGCACATTTCAGCATGGATTTTATACAGCTCTTTCATAATAAAATATTAGAATATTCTTATATTTATATACTTTTCGGGCAATACTGTTCTTGCCATCTCAGGCTTTAAAAATCTTCATTTTTTGGCTGTATTAATCTAGCGACTATCTTTAGCATATCTTTTTAAACAATAGAGAATTAACAAGCTAATGCAAAACAAGAAGGTTGGATTTGTGATAATAGCCTTGACAGTGCTTGTA
>CAYITV010000040.1:0-7369 GCA_964366285.1 Candidatus Woesearchaeota archaeon
TTCCTATTCTTGCAAAAGTAGTTGACGGAGAAGATTTAACCGCCCAAGAAACAGAGGAGGCTTTTAATACAATTTCTATCTACGATAAAGAGGGATTTCACTTAGCAGTTCTAATGGCAGCTCTCCATGCCAAAGGAGAAACTTCAGAAGACTTATACTAAAACAAAACTCACAGACCTCCTTTCAGGGAATAATGGCGCTGAAGAGGAGATATACCCTTCTCAAAGAATCTGGAATCTTTTAGTCGGGCTTCTTACTTCAAGAGAGAATAATTTTGGCATTGATGGAAACCGCAGGAACGGCAGGGTATTTATCAGATACCGCCTTGACGGCAGTTATTATGCTGTCAGCCGCAGCCTTGTTCTTTGACACCTATGTTATACTAAATAAATCATTAAAAAAGAGAGTCTTATGACTTTTGATAATGATTATATGGAGCGATACAAAGCTGGAAGATGCTGTTGCATGCATGTACAGGCTGTTTCTTGTTTATGTTGACAAGACGCCAAGGACACTGACTGCACCCTTGGCTGCAGGATTGTATGTGCATTCAGGATGCAGGAAATTCAATGATGCAGATGAAGAAAGGCCGAAATTCAAATCATCTGGCAGCTATGCTGGAAGAAGGGTCGGATCTTGGAAAAGGTTTGTGGCTGCTACCGGAGTATATGGCGGGCAGAAGATACAAAAATATTTTGATGAGGAGCTGTATGTAATAGCTGAGACTGCAATAAGACCATCTTCAAAGAATTTCTATGAAATGTTTGCTGGAAGAGAGAAGCCAATTGCTGTTGAGAAAAGATTCAACGTGAGGATTGGCGATTTCTTGTTCAGGGGGTCTTTTGACGTGATTGATGACAAACTGACATATCTTGACTATAAAACAGGAAAGAACGAGCCGAAGGACAGCGAGCTTAGGAATGATTACCAGTTCACAATATACAGCGCAGTGCTGCCTTTGATTATTGCTCATGATGACAATATCCGCAACAGGTCTAACCTTAGCGAAGCGCAGTTAAAAACCTTGAAAGAAGATCCATTAGAACTTATTGAGGATGTTGCCGGGAAATACGTGCACCTGAGGAGCGGAAAGACATTTGATGCTAAAAGAACGAAATCAGATGTTGTGGAAATGCTGAACACAATTGAGTCGATAGCTTTGCGCGCTGAACAGGGAGACTTTTCGCATTCAAGAGGCTATCATTGCACTTACTGCAGCGTGAGGGAGAAATGCGATGAAGACAGATCAAATGGAAGAATAATTCAACCAGTAGATTTGGCTAAAAGAACTAATGGCTATATGCTATTTCCACCAAGACCTGAATTGAAGGTATATACTGAGGTGCCGAAAGACCTTAAGATGATGGATGGTGCTAAGCCAAAGAAGAAGAAATTGATTGTGCAAAGATCTCTTTTTGCTGAGCTTAACTGATTTTAGGGCCTAACTCATTCATAATTGCCTCTAATTCGTCCTTCAATGCCTTCTTTTGGGCTTTCCTTAATCTTTCGCCATAATTTTTAATGCCATCCTCGCCAAGCATGAACAGCTCTATTGGGCCTCCTGTGCCTGGATCATCGTTCTTGTCTATGGAGTCATATGCAAGACGCACTGCAAGACCCGGGGTGATGCCTTCCTGGTCAATTGCCCTATTGCCTATACTGCCTTCAAGGAAGTTCTTGATAAATTTCTTTCCTGAGCCTAATGCAATATAATCACTGTTTTCTTCGTCGCCGACAGGCGTCTCGAGAACATTTCCAAAGCTGTCAACAAAATAAAGACCTATCTCCGGCTTTATGGTGGCCAGCAGAAATTCAGCGACATTGTCCAGTCCAGAAAGACGGCATATTTTCCTGTTTAATTCTATAACCTCTTGGAAGGATTTTTCCTTGACTGCCTTTTCAACCAGCGGTTCATTGCTCTTGTGCTTGATCAACCTGAAGAATCCGCTTATCTGCTTGTTGAATGTGCCTGAGAATGACATGGCCCAGTAACTGCCGTATGCAATCTTGTTAAAGTCAACTGTTCTTGAGAGTATTGTGTCAGCCTCGTCAACCTCATTAAGCTGAGAATCTGATGCCAAGACAATCTTCTTATTCCTTGTATCTGCGTAAGCCATTATTCCTACTGTTGCAGTCATAGGAGGAGTGATAATTAGAATACTTTTATGCCTTTCGAAAGACTAGATTTTATGCATGCTCTCTGCCGTGAACAAGGTCATTGTACCGAACAGGTAACCAATAAGCATGCCTGCGACAACATCGCTCGGGAAATGCACTCCAAGATAAAGCCTGGAGAAGCCAACCAATAATGCGAAGATAAGCCAGAAGGGAAGATAACGCCTAAAGTACTTTGCTATCATTGGAACTGCCGAGAATACAACTGCAGTCCTTGCGCTTGGAAATGAGAACATTGTCTCTTTTGTCAGGGCAATTATCTGCGGATAGAGATCAAAAGGTCTTGACTGGGCAATAGCATACTTGAATGCGATGCTGAACAAAACAGTGGTTATTGATGCAACAAGCCATGGGATTATGAACCTTCTCTGCTTTAGGAGGAATACCAGCATTAGTACTATTATAACTGGGACAGTGAATATCATGCTGAAACCGATGAAATATGCACTTGTCCTTACGGTGCGGGCATTGACAATCGCAGTTAATATGCTTAAATCGTAAATTAGTGTGAAGAATAATGCGCATCCCAATATCAGAATCCAGAGAGCCGTATGCTCCTCTCTTTCCATATTTTAAGAGTTAGAATCTTTCTATTTAAACCTGCTGTTCTCTCTGTGTAGTTTCGATAGTGTGTAGGTTCGATAGTGTTTAGTTAAGATTGAAAAGAAGAATTGCCCCCCAGTTGGGTGAGGGGCCGGTTTCTTGCTCAGTGCAACCTTATTTTAAACGGAGGTTTTTTCGATGCAAGATATGCTTATTATCACTGGTTTATTTATAAACATAGCTTAAATGATAGTGAAAAATAGTGAAAAATAGTGAAAAAATTTCGTTGATTTTTGATTTTTATAGGCGCCTTCCTGCATCTGAAGTGGGCTCTAACAGCTTATTCCTGCCTTGTTTTACGATTTTGATTAGATTTAGCTCTTGAAGCTCCTTGAGCTTCTTTTTGGTTGTTGGAGAGGTTATATTAAACTCCTTGCTGACGTCCTTGAATGATGCAGGCCTGTTAAGCACTTTCCTGTTATTGATAAATGCCAGTATCTTTGCCAGTTCATCCGGGATATTATCCTTTTCTGTCGGCGAGGGGAGGTCTTTCAGCTCCTTTTCAAGAAGAGACAAATCTTTATGGTCCATATATGCTGGGTCAATCGGGATAAGCACTATTGCATTGATAGTCATGACACGATCGTTAAGCGCTGTCACAAACTTCAAGACTTCATTGAAATTATGCTTTGTTATCAGATAATCCAGCCTGTCAATTAATATTATGGACTGCGGATTTTTAGATGTGAAGTCATTGATTTTCTTTAATATTGCTTGAAGGTTAGATGTTGTCTGATAGGTCTTATCCTTTATATCTGCAAGCCAAAGCCATTCTACAGCTGTCAGATTATATTTTTCCTTGATTAACTCTGGATCCTCGCGAGTGATGCATAATCCAGGGACGCCTTTGCTGATCTTGTCTGAGACTATGTCATATGCACGATGAGGGGTGCGGTCCTTTACAATATAGACTGATTTTTGTACCAGTTTGTATTCCTGTTCTGCAATGCTCCTTTTTTGCACAGAAAGATCGATGTATTTCTTCAATCCTGGGCTTTCTTTAACAAGCTTTTGAAGGCTCTTGACCATCTTATTGAAGATTACAGTAAGATGCGATATTTCATCATCTGTTGACGGCTCTGCAACGCTGGCTTCAAAGTTGCCAACACTCAGTTTTGAAGCTGCGTCTGACAAGGCGTTTATTGGGCGGATTAATGATCTTGAGAGATATATCCCAATCACCAGCGCTGAAATCAGGCTTAGGATTGTTGTGAGAGACAAGAAGAAGATTGTTGATTTCACTGCCTTGAATGATTCTGCATTTGCATTTTTATTAGATATATATGCACGAATAGAAATCTCTTCAAGGATGTTGGATACTTCGCTGGCCTGGGAATTTATCTGCTCTTTCAGACCCTTGATTGATGACTGGGGTGAATCTTTCAAGGAGATGATTTCCTGGGCAGTGTCATAGAATAACTGCTCCTTTTTTATGGCAGTGTTTAATTTTTCCTTAAGCAAATCTTCGGAAAGCAGATTAAAGGCAATCACCTCTAACTTCTGGAAGTTCTTTTGGATGGCCTGCAGTTGCTTTGAAAGTGCTGTGATCTGGGCTGGATCCTGCTGGGCAGATATGTCGCTGACTATGGAGTTCATCTGCAATAATGTGATGATCATATCATCTATTGTTTCAACCAATGGAGTGGTGGTTGTGGTAACAATATTGAGCTTGTCATCGATTGTTTTTGTGAATACCAGACCCAGAACTCCAGAAACTATGACAAATGCGCAAAGAATGCCTAATGCCGCCATAAGCTTGGTGTTGATGTTCATAATTGTTATATGCCTACGTCATATTTAAATAGTTTCTGTCCATAGCAGCATTATGAAAGGAACAGGGGTGATATTGGCCAGGCTAATAGCTGCATTGATATTGGCTGTTTCTGGAAGCGGAATAATTGACTTTAACGTGTTTTACATTGTTTTTTCATGGTGGACTATAAAACTGAGCTATCTTTTGATGAATCTTTTCCATGGGGCGATTTATGCTGGAGGGAATATCATCGTTGTTGGAAAGAATGTTATTGAATTGATTCCTGCATGCGTTGCTGCATCTGCATATTTATTACTGGCCTTGTTGATCTTGTTTACACGCGGAATTTCATTGAAGAAGGGGCTAATGCTGTTTTTAATTGGAAGTGTCTTGATTCTTGTCGCCAATGTGATAAGGATTGAGATCTTAACTGCGTTATTGCTGAATAATGGAGTTAATTACTTCGAAGCATTGCATTTATTCTTCTGGAAGATTTTATCAAGCGTTTATGTTGCTGCTGTATGGATATTCTTATGCTGGTGGTTTCAGATTAAGGAGATTCCTGTTTATAGCGATTTTATTGCTCTGAGACATCTTTCAAAAAAACATTAGTTTCAATTGCTGGCGACTAGATATTCATAGCATCTAATTTTGCTTTATACCCTAACACTTCAGCAGATTCTTCAATGTGATTTATCATCTGTCTTCTTAAAGCAAGATATTCATTCGTATTTCTTGAAAATTTTATACCATAACTAACTGCACGTCTTTGAAAAAATAATGCACTCCGCCGATATGACCAATGTTTAAGACTGTTCTCTTCTCTTTCTGCTCTTTGAAACAGAATACTGGCTCGTTCTATTAAAGTGTCACACATCTTTCTGGATATCTCTATATCTTCTTCCAAACATCTTAATCGTTCTTCGACACCCATATTTTATTTGTTTTTACATAAGTTAATAAATGTTTCCTCTGTATTTTGAACATAATTGCTTACACTATGACTTTTACTTCGTAAAAGAAGACTAATACTCATTAGGAGACAAGAAGCTTTTCCTGCTTTAAGAATAAACTTCTGATGAAGAAGTACATTGCATACAGTTCAAACGCAAATGGAAAATAGCCTAAGTATCCCAAGATAGGCATTTCAAATATCTTGAAGAAGCCTAGGAATGGAATGCTGTATGTCCACTTTGGAATTGCCCAGTAATTCCAGAATTCCCAGAAGAATCCCATGATGATGCCTGCAATGAGGAGCG
This sequence comes from Candidatus Woesearchaeota archaeon, assembly GCA_964366285.1. Taxonomy (GTDB): domain Archaea; phylum Nanobdellota; class Nanobdellia; order SCGC-AAA011-G17; family UBA489; genus CAYJXC01. The sequence goes on from CAYITV010000040.1 coordinate 5,791, forward strand.
AGAGAGGAATTGTGAGGTTTCTATCCTTGAGATGCTTTATGATTGAAGGCTGATGGTGAAGATAATTTATTGGGTCAAGAATGAAGAAGAAGGTCACCCACACTAATGGGTAGAAATACCTTGGGAAGATTAAAGGAAGCAGGAATGTTATGATTCCTATTGTGAACATAGTATGAATGAATTTCTTGGTGATGTTGTGCTTTTTCTTGAGTTTCTTGTGGTCAAAAAGATGGATAGAGCGGATAAGCTCGACTGTTTCGAAGAATGCTGGCAGAACTGTTGCGAAAGCTAGAGTGCCATAGATATTTCTAAATGTTGCTGCTGCCTGAGGAATATTAGAATAGCTCCAGTTTTTTGCACTGAGGTTCATGAATTCAAATATCCACCATAACAATGATGAGATAATTATCATACCCAAGAACTGCCAAGGTTTATTGCTAATGAGGGAATGCTTCCTTAGCTTGAATACTACTGCGTCTATGACAAAAATGTAACCTAACCAGACAATAGGGAAATACCAGTCTGCAAACGGCTGGATATCGAGAAAATAATTCAGTTCTACTAAGACAATAATAAGAATGCCGATAAACCCGTATTTGCGAAACATGTTTCACCTCTTCAGGATAATATTTTATTTCGCAAGGTTAATATAGTTTTCCTTCCATTGTCTTTCTATGTATGAATACCTAATATTCACTGTTGTTCTATTCTGCGTCTGGCTTCTTTTGTATTATCTTAGGAAGGACCTACACAGGCACATTTTATTTTCCAGCTTTATAGCCCTACCACTTGGATTAACAGAACCTTTTTTCTTTTCTTCTTATTGGAGCCCATCCTCATTATTCAACCTTGCTGAACAAACTGGATTTGACCTAGAAAGCCTTCTTTTCTGCTTTTCTGTCGGCGGTATTGCTGCTGTTATTTATGAGGCATTATTGCAAAAACATCTGCTCAAGGCGCGAGAGAAAAGGGACATCGCGCATAGGCATGTAATTTTTTTGGTTATTTTCCTTATTATTTTCTTTGTTTTATTTAGCTTTCTTTTCAAGGCTATTATTTATACTGCTATTGCAAGCATGGCTCTTGGCGGACTTATGATCATGCTCTTAAGAAAAGATCTGATTAAAGAAACATTTATTGGCGGATTTTTGTTCTTGTTGCTTTATTTCTTTGTGCTGTTTTTTGTGAATACATTCATTTTTCCAGGATGGGTTAGCAGCACTTGGAATGTTGATAATCTTTTGGGAATTTTAATATTAGGCATTCCTATTGAAGAACTTCTATGGGCATTTACATTTGGATTCTTGTGGGCTCCTCTTTACGAATATCTACTAGGATATACTGTCCATTGATATATGACGCCAATTATTAATGCTTCAGCATGAGAGAAATAGCACTTCCCGTTTTTAATTATTTGCAATCAAGAATAGAAATGCTTAAATATTACTTAGTCATACCTAGTATTACCATGGAAACCGTATCTGTAAAGTTTGAGGATGATTTTTTTAAGGACGTCAAGAAAGCAATGAAAAAACACAGATATACAACTAAAACCGAGTTCATCAGGGAAGCTATAAGA
>CAYITV010000041.1:0-7327 GCA_964366285.1 Candidatus Woesearchaeota archaeon
CGCTTCCTGTATTTAGAGCATACTTCCTTAATCTTGTCATAAACCTCTTTTGGCACTATTTCAGAACTGCTTAACTGTTCATTGATGATCAATCTGTAGGCATGAGTATAAATAGTTGATTCTGCTAAGTTTCTTGCTTGCGCAATTTCATTGATCGTTTTTCCTTGTTGTATCATGTTTAATGTTTCTTTCTCTGAGTTTCCTACAGTTACTGGCTTGTATTTCTTTATGATTTGCAATGGAATTTGAATGTTTTCATCCATTGCTTTTCTTCCAGCATTCGTTAAGACATAATACGAATAAAACTGATCAACCTGCGTTCTTCTTATGAATTCCATCTTTTCAAGCTGCTCTATAAACCTTTCAATAGTAGATATATCATGCCACAGCAACCCACCAAATAAATTCTTGTGAGCTATGGATATAACTTCCTTTGATTTTGAGCCTTTGAGAAAACTTGCAAGCCTATGCTTTCCAAACTGCATACTATCAACAGCATGAAGGATAATCTGTGCAACCTTCTCATTTTGAGTTGCCATTTTTAGAGGTATTATAATTCTTTTATTTTTCTTTTTGCATAGTTTATATTTTTTGTTGTGATAAAGGATTGATATTTATGCTTCTTTATTTTATATAATCGTTTACCACAATCCTTAAAAGAATGAAAGCAATAAGGATATTATGCAAACGTTCCTAAAAGATTACAGCGATTACTTCTACTTTGTATTCCGCGTGCTGGCTGGGTTATTATTCCTGCTTCATGGAGTGCAGAAGGTGTTTGGAGCACAACCTGCTGAAACGTTTTCGTTGTTCTGGTTTGCAGGTGTTATTGAACTGGTTGTCGGTGTCATGGTAATCATAGGATTATGGACATCGTGGGCTGCGTTGTTAGGAGCTGCGGAGATGGTTGTTGCTTATATAATGGTGCACATACCAAAAGGACTTAATCCATTGTCCAATCAAGGAGAACTAGCAATTTTATACTTTGCAGCATTCTTGATATTGATGACGCATGGCACAAAGAAATGGGGATTGACTGAAGATTGATTCTTGTTCTTACACTTTTATGTTGAATGAAAGATTAGAATTTATGAAATTATTTTTTTCTCTTGAGTACTTCTTCGAATTCCTTGTGCGCTTCCATAAGATGAGAATGTTTCTGAACAAATTGGCTGACCAAAGGGATGTTGTTATCAAATACAACGAGCATCTGATGGCGAAGTGCTGCTAATTGAAGCGGTTGCTGGCATGCTGCATTCGGATGTGTTTCTGGAAGTGTTTTTGCCAACATACTGGTAATATCCTCAGATGTTTGAAGAGTTTCATATATAAGAGGTACACGAATGTTTGTATAACTTGTGCCAATATTCTTGAAATTGCTGCTATTTGATGCAGTAACGGCTCCTAGATGATGGCACTCTTCTTTAATAGCAAGATAATATTCAAGTGCCTGTGTGTTAGGATCTTGCTTAGCGCCATCTGGGACAAGGAAGGGAATCCAAAATGCTCCCTCTCCGCTATATACTGTCAAAGCGTGAATATCTTCAAGGCGTTCTGGATGTTGTTTTAAATAAGGTCCAAGTCCCCTCTGATGAAAAGGGTTTGGAACGTTAATAATCGCTCCTTCATCCTTGATGGCTTTTATCGTTTCTTCAAGGGAAAGCCTTTCTGGAATAACATGTCTTCCTCTGACTCCAATAGCTTCAATATCTCCCTGTTGAGTCATGATTCTTTGGCATTTTATAACCAAAAGATCATAGGGTTCCACGTGAAATGCATTTCCTAAGGATCGTATTTCTATTCCTTGTCGTTCTGTTGCTTCTAATGCTTGTTCATATCTCAAGTCGTGAAAGGTTGTGATGCCCACGATTCCACCTGTTCCAAGAGCTTGAGATACATGGTGCCACACTGTGTGATAGTTCAAAGTCTCAGTATTACTTCTACTTTTGAGATAGGTCTGAATATCTGCTTTGACTAGTCGTTGAGTTGAAGTGTTCATGTTGTCAAGATGATATTTCTAAGGATATTGAATTATCATTCTATTTAAATCTTTCTATTTTAACTACTTTATAGTAGAAAAGTATAAAAATGGGCAGTTTTATGTTTTAAGGCAATGATATCATCCGAGACGTTAGAAGAGAAGCTAGAAGTCGTAGTTGGAGGGTGCATTGGATGTGTTGGTGTTGTCGTCGCTCCTTTTGTTTATGGATTGATAGGTTACACTTATCTCCGAGCAGTCCTTTCTGAGAAACTCAATCCAATCACAGAAGGCTGCAGGCGTTGGATGAGTGATGGCAGAGAAAGAATTCTCGAAACAGAAGAGAAGCAATTCATCTTTTCTATCCGTAATCCCTTTGAAAATTGCCATGAGTATATTCCAGCAATGATGCCGGACATTGATTTTCCTGGTAAAGGAGAGCATGTATATGTATGGGGAGAAATCAAAAAAAGAGGAAAGATTTATGTTCCTTTTAGTGTGTCAAGAGAAGTGTTGATTATGGGACCAGCCATTGTCAATAGGCCAAAAATCCGTGGAGGTATAGAGATATATTATGATTACACACCATTTTCTCTAGAAGATGATTGGCAATCCATTGTAGAAAAAGCTGAAACAACTATAAAAAGAGAAAAATCTCTTAGACAAAGAATATAAATCTAAACAGGTTCATTTTCTGTATGAAAAAGAGGCCGCATTTTGCAGGAATTTTCGAAAAGTTTTTTGAAATTGTTGATGATAATCTCCAACAAAAAGTTGATGTCGTTATTGGTATAGGCATTGACTTAACGCAAGATGGCAAAAAAGCAAGCCCTTATTCTCGTGCAGTTGCTCTGAAATGTCTTCATCTTTTTCGACAAGGAAAGGCAAACAATATTCTTCTTTCTGGAGGATATTCTCTCAATACTTTAACAGAAGCGGAAGCTATGGCACAGGTTATTAGCCGTAAGGTACCCAAGAGAAGATTGTTCCCTGAAACAGGAAGCCATCGAACTCCCGGCAATGCCCAAGAATGTTTGAAGATAATGAAAAAGCATAAGTGGACATCAGCTATTCTTGTTGCACAACAATGGCATGCACGACGAGTAAAAGCAACATTTCGGAAGATGTGGAAGGGCAAAGGCATTGATATTTATGTTGTCAAAGCGCATAGTTCCTATGGTGGTGGTTCACAGAAGAGACTTGACAGCTTTTGGAGATTTTTTATCTGGGATAGTGTCTCTTTTCTTGTTTCCAAGTGGAAAGGTTATTGTTGAATGATCGGCCAGCATGTTAATCTGGAAAGCTAATGATAAAAAGATGATACTTGTTATAGATGCTGTTGTCAAAGAATGAGGGTACCCGGATTTGAACCGAGATCGCCACCTCCCGAAGGTGGAAGCCTACCAGGTTAGCAGATACCCCCGCCAGAGTAATTATCTGCTAGAAAAAGGTTTATATAATGCGATAATTAAGGCTTTCGCTATGGCAGGAAAAACAGAGGAGAACCAAGCAGGACTGACTGTCTCAAAAGAGAAGGATTTTTCTGAATGGTATACACAAGTAGTTCAGAAGGCTGAATTGGCAGACATCCGATATGGAGTGCAGGGCTTTATTGTGCATATGCCTTGGGGTTTCAGAATTCTGAGAAGAATTTACGAATACTTTGAAGAAGAAGTTGAAAAAGATGGTCACCAGCCTTTTTTGTTTCCCTTAGTCATCAAAAAAGAAAGTTTAGAGAAGGAAAAGGAACATGCAGGATTTGCTCCTGATGTCTTCTGGGTAACAAGAGCAGGAGATAGAAAACTAGAAGAAGAGGTTGCGTTAAGGCCGACTGGCGAGACGCAGATTTATCCTCTTTATTCCTTGTGGATTAGAAGTTATCAAGACCTTCCATACAAGGGATATCAATCCAGAATATGCACTTATAGGAATGAAAAGACTACAAGGCCATTCTTAAGAGGAAGAGAATTCATGTTCTTTGAGACTCATGATGCCTTTGCAGCTCATGATGAAGCAATTGAGCAGATAAGAAAAGATTCAGAAATGTCCCTGCGCGTTCTTTATCAAAGATGCAAGATTCCATTCCTTTTCTTCAAGAGACCGCAGTGGGACAAGTTCAAAGGCGCGGATGATACATTCACTTCAGACACTATGATGCCTGACGGCAAGAGAAACCAATTAAGCTCGACTCATGACTTAGGACAGAATTTTGCAAAGGCTTATGAGATTAAGTTTCATGATGCCAACAGCGGCGAGAGCTATGCCTGGCAGACATGTTATGGTCCTGGAATATGGAGGACGATGGCTGCATTGATAGGGATTCATGGAGATGACAAGGGATTAGTTCTTCCATTTGACTTGGCTCCTGTGCAGGTTGTGATTGTTCCTATAATATTTGCAGACAAGAAGAGCGAAGCAAAAAATGTTCTAGAATTATGCAAGAAGATTGAAAAACAATTAAAGAGCAGAGGATACAGAGCACTTGTTGATGCTTCCAATGAGACTCCAGGATTCAAGTACAACAAATGGGAGCTGAAGGGAGTTCCGCTGCGCATTGAGATAGGGCCTAAAGAGGTAAAGAAGTCGAGTATTTGCCTTTCTTTTAGAACCAGAAAGGAAAAAAAGGATGTTCCTGCTAAGGGCATGGAAAAGGAGATTTCAAATGCAGCACAAACAATTGACAAAGACATTCAAAAGAGAGCTGATGCCTACTTCAAGGACAATACAAGGTATACTGAATCTTATGACGAATTGAAATCCTTGCTTAAGAAATATCGCGGCTTCATCAAGACTCCGTTTTGTTCTGTCGATGATGATGGAGAGCCGTGCGCTGACAAGCTAAAAGAAGAAACTGAAGGGGCTTATGTTTGCGGCACTATTTATCCGAAAGAGGAAAAACTAAAGGATGGACAGAAATGCGTTGTCTGCCATAAAAAGGCAAACCATCTTGTGCATGTTGCAAAAAGCTATTGAGATATTTCTGTTTTGATATTAAAATAGATTAACTATCCAGAATATGAATCTTGCATACCATGGCACATCATTCACCTGGACTTTTATCAGCTTGCTTGCGTTGTAAACCTTGCCTGCTGCATCGCTGTAAGACATAGTCAATGGAAGGCCTTTTATAAGATTCTTTGAATGCGTTAAAATATTTATTTCCTTTGATGACTCTATTGATTCTATGTCTAATTTGTCAAATCCAAGGTCGATGATTACTTTCGATATTGGGGTATCTGTGTTGATTGTAAATGAAAGCTTTACTTCATCTCCGTATTCAACTGTCTTTGGATTGACATCTGCTATTGAGATATCTGGAACCTTTATCACATTAACCGGAACAAATGCATAAGCAACGCTTTGCTCGTTTTCCAATGTAGCTGTGAAACGGCCTGATTCTACTGCTTGAAGTGAGAATTCTATTGTTTTTTCTGATTTTGGAGACAATGTTATCTGCTGGCATTTTTCCTGAAGGCAGGCATTAAGAGAAAGAGCCTGGTTGTCAATGTTTTTTATTGAGCATGAAACCTTGATGCTATCATCCTTATAGTATAACTGCTTTTCCGGTGAGCATGATATTGCTGCTGAGTCAAGATGGGACTTTTCTGACTTCTTGTCAAGGGATGATGCAATTTCGCGCGCCAATTTCTCTGTTATTGATGAATATTCCAATGAGTATTTTATGTCGTTCATTGCTATGTTGCCGAAAGAGGTGATGACTTCCAATTTAGAGGTGTATATGTAATTCTCCACTGCCTCTGATGGAATCTGCAATAGAAATGCAATTGTCTTTGATTCCTTTGGATGAAGAAGAACCTGCCTGGTGTTTGCGCCGATAATTCCAGGAGCTTTTACAACTGAGATCACGGGAGCGAAATAGACATTTTTTTGATTTTCCAATGTCACAAAAAGAGGGACAACGCTTCCTGGAGAGACTGCCTTCCTGTAAGGGGAGATTTCTACCTTGATGAATGGGTCTACATTCTTTCCTGAAGGAAAGCCTGTTGTTTCAAGAATAGGTTTTTTTATGTCCATCTTGTCCTGGCCTGTTGATTTCCAGCTGTACTCTGCTGAAGACGAGCCTGAATCTGTTGAATCCTTGAGCTTGACATGAGACGGGTCGAGCCAGCCGTATTGGCCAAATGTAACGTCAAATGGAATCCAGCCATAACCTGGGAAATAGACCTCAGCCCAGCCATGAGGGCCCCATTTGTAATCTGTGTTGCTGTATACCATTCCTGAGACGAACCTTGCTGGTATGCCCAAAGAACGAAGCATTGAGATGAATAAATTAGTTATTTCGTCGCATACTCCTTCCTTGTTTGCCAAGACCCAGCTGCTTTTCTGGACAGCTTCTGCAGTCAGTGTTGAGAGATCATACTTGACATTGGTCTTTGTCCAGTCTGCCAGCTTGAAGACAATTGCAAAAAGATCTGTTTCCGAGCCTGTTATTGACAAGGCCTGCTGCTCTATTTCTTGGGTGATGTCTATGAACTGCGATGCCTTTGTGTATTTCAGAAATTCTGGATCAATGTTGTTTATTGGAAACTTTATTGATTTGCTTAATTGAGATATTATATTTGAGGTCTTTATTTTTGCATCAATGCCATACTTGAGATTGATGTTATTTGGGATGTTTTTCCAGGTGTAGGTTGTGTATTGATCACTTTTTGATATCTCTGATATTGGATCTGAAAAGTAATGGATTTCATCTATCTTTTGGAAGTCGTTTTCACGCGGAAAAAAGCTTAAGTCAACCCTCATCTCGTCCAATTTTGCAGATGGATCCTGGAGATTTGTTATTAAAGTGCCTTCAATATGAAAGTTAAGATTAAGACTCTGATAATCATTGAAATTTTCTATCTTTTCCTGGGCGTGCGAGAGCGGGAGAAATATCAGAAATAATAATATGGCTATCGTGATTTTGTTAAAATTGAACATTTTTTACTTGTGCTCTTGGATTGTTTGGATGTATTTTAAAAGCTTGTCTTTTGTCTCTATGTCTGTTGTTAAATCCTTTAACTGGATGAGCTTGCTGATGTTTGTTATTGTGCTTAAAAAATTCCTCTTTGATGTCAGTATCTCCTGTTCTATGCTTTTGGCGTCTTCTGAATTAAAACGCTTGACTGCAGGGAATTTTGTTATTGCGTTTGCACCAGCTTTTAGGAACAAGCCAACTTCTGCAACGCGGCCCTTCCATGTGCCTGCAACTATCTCTATCTTTGGGAAGGCAATCCTTGTCTCTGCAATCCAGCGAGTCATGTAAAAGCTGCTTGGGCTTTTCTTGAACGGGGTGTTCCTATGCGGAATTATTGGGAGGAATGTAATCTTATCAATATGATTCATCTG
>CAYITV010000042.1:0-7270 GCA_964366285.1 Candidatus Woesearchaeota archaeon
CCTTGCTTCTTTTATTGTCATTCCAGAATAATTTCCTGAATTCTTATTCAGTCTTCCATCAGCATCAAATATTATTCTCAAAGGCAGTTTGAATTTGTTCGACCATTCAACATCAGTTATATCCCCCCAGGTGCATACCATCACAGCTCCGCTTCCCTTCTCCATGTCAACTTTTCCATCAGTCATTATCGGCACTTCATTGTTATATATCGGAACCTTTGCATGCTTGCCAATAAGATCTTTGTATCTTTTATCACCAGGATTCACAAGCACAGCAACACAAGCTCCGAGCATCTCAGGCCTTGTAGTGCTGACAACAACATCCTTTCCTCCAACAGAAAAAACAACATCATGAAAAAATCCGCTTGATTCCATGTCCTTCAATTCAGCCTGTGCAATCGCAGTCTGGCATTCAGTGCACCATATTACTGGCGCTTCCTTTCTGTACAAATATTCTTTGTCATACAAATCCAGAAAAGACAGTTGGCTTGTTTTTACTGAATGCTTGTCTATCGTAGAGTAAGAATTCTTGAAATCGCAGCTTATTCCAAGCCTCTTCCACGCATCAACAAATCCATCCTTCAGTTCAGCAACAGTCTTCCTGCAAAGCTCCACGAATTCCTTTCTTCCCATCTGCATGCTCTTGACATTTTTTATCTTCTCGACCATTCTCTCAGTCGGCAGTCCATTATCATCAGTCCCGAATGGAAAGAAGACATCCATCCCCCTCATCCTGAAATATCTTGCCATGAAATCTATATGGCTATAAGAAAAGGCATGCCCGACATGCATGTTTCCGGATAATGTCGGAGGCGGTGTATCTATCGTGTATCTTTTCTTCCCCTTGTTCGCTCCAGTATAAATCTGATTCTTCTCCCAATACAGTCTCCATTTCTTCTCTGTCTCTAAAGCATTATACAAGGAATCCATCAATATTTACCTAGAAAGGCATCTTAAAAAACTTGCTGTAAGCCAATCATCACAACCTTTAAATAAGAAGTTAAAAAGCAGATTATATAGAGGGCCGGTAGCTCAGCCTGGGAGAGCTCTTACCAAAAGTAAGTCTCAGACACGGCTGAAGGTGAATTAGACACCGTGGTGAAAGCTGATACAACCTGTACACTTCCACAATCGGGTGTTCAAATCACCCCCGGCCCACCTTTTTTGTCGAAATAGCGAGCTGCCATCTTTCTCGATGCTTTAGATTTGAAGGTTGAAGAAGATCCATCAACTTTTCCACATTCCTATACCCGCTAATCTGGATAATCTTTTTTGAATAAGTTTTGCTATTTCTTTTATCAAAAGATACTGAAGAAAAAATAGAATGGGGAATTTTATAATTCAAAATCCATTGACCTAATTTATCAATAAGGCAATAATCTTTTGAATCAATTTTAGCAACTGGGTAATACATATTTTTGCCATGATTTCTCTTTAAAGATATACATCCATCTGTATCAAACAGACCCCTAACAAAAGGAATTGTAAATTCAGCAGTGTGCCATACCCAAGATGGAACAGTAACAATACAATTCTTCTTGGAGTAACCAGTCTGATACAAAAAATTAGTAATGCCCTTAGAATCTTTCTTAAGAGTAGCCGTGTTAATATCAGAACGAAGAATAACAATTGGTTCAAGATTAAAAAGTGAAAAGAAAAGATTTTTTACATAAAATAAATAAGGAAACTCATCTGTGAGATTAAGAAAAACAGAAATTCGGTAGTCATTTCCTTTATCGTAAGGTGCCACATAGCCATCTCCAGCAAGAATACCTAAAAATTCTGCAAGCTGAAGAGAAGGCTTTGCCGGCAAGGTAAGGCTATTTCTAGTGTCATTAAGGCTTTTCTCTACTGAACTAATATCAAATTCCATAAAGAATAAAAACCAGGCATAGTTTAAAAAGAAGAGGCTGGTAGTTGACGAGTGATTATCACTTTTAACATCACAATTATTTTTCTAGAAGAATTTCAGATAACTCAAAAGAACACAGAAACCTTTATTAACAAAAAACACGCTCATAATCATAATGAAAAGACATAGCAGGGAAAAGAGGAATTCAAAAAAAGGTGCTATCGAGTTATCGATGACTACTATAATTATCGTTGTCATCGGTGTTACTATTCTTACATTAGGTCTCCGCTGGATATACAACATCTTCGGCGGCTTGGAAGAGCAGCAGCAGGAGCTTGAGCGTCTGACAAAAGACCAGATTACAGAAATTCTCGGCGGCAGCGATGACGCAATCAACGTTCCAACAAGTGTTATAGACGGCATCAAAAAAGGGGAAAGTTACAATCTTCGCCTTGCAGCAAGGAACAAATATCCTGAAGCGCATCGCTTTAAGTATGATATTACGATTGAAAACGCACCAGAAAATTTCAGTCTAGAAACTGTGCTGTCAAATGTGTTATGGACAACAAGCGAGTTACAGCTGGATTCTGGAGAAGGTTTCAAAGATTTCGTAATCATTAAAACAAGTAATCTCCCCTTGGGAACATACAAGATGCGCATAACCTTAAGCTGCTTAGACTGCACACCAATGCAAAGCGATTCAGTTCCAGTAATCTTTGAAATAGTGCTTAAGTAAGCCTTCTAAAATTTTATAAAGAGAATAAACTCACAAAGAGTGATGTCAATATATCTATATAACACATTAACAAGGAAAAAAGAGGAATTCAAACCGATTAAAAAAAAACATGTTTCTCTTTATGCATGTGGTCCTACCGTGTATTCATACGCCCACATCGGTAATCTTCGTACATACATATTCGAAGACGTCTTAAAACGAACTCTCTTCTGCAATAAATACAAAGTCAAGCACGTCATGAACATCACAGACGTCGGCCACCTCACATCAGATGCTGACACTGGAGAAGATAAGATGGAGCTTGCCGCAAAGAAGGAAAGCAAATCAGCATGGGATATAGCCAAGTTTTATACAAATTCATTCAAAAAAGATATCAAAGAACTCAACATCCTTCCTCCAAATATCTGGTGCAAGGCAACAGTTCACATCAAAGAACAAATCAACTGGATTAAAAAGTTAGAAAAAGCAGGTTTCACATATAAAACATCAGATGGCATTTACTTTGACACCTCCAAATTCAGGGACTATGGAAAACTTGCGCTATTAGAAAAGCAGCATTTGCAAGCAGGAAAAAGAATAGCTGTCGGTGAAAAGAAGAATCCAGCAGATTTCGCGCTGTGGAAGTTCTCTCCTAAGAATGAGAAGCGCCAGATGGAATGGAAATCGCCTTGGAGCGAAAAAGGTTTCCCAGGCTGGCACATCGAATGTTCTGCCATGGCAACAAAGTATCTAGGAAAGCAGTTTGATATTCACTGCGGCGGAATAGACCATATCCCCATCCATCACACAAACGAAATCGCTCAGACAGAAGCAATAACAAGAAAGAAATGGGTCAATTACTGGCTTCATGGAGAATTCCTCTTGCTCGAAGAAAAGATGTCAAAATCAAAAGGTAACATCATCACGCTATCAACAATTGAAGAAAAAGGATTCTCTCCTCTTGATTATCGCTATTTCTGCTTGAACAGCCACTACCGCAAGCAGTTAACATTCACATGGGAAGCGCTTGAAGCTGCAAGGAATGCAAGGTCAAGAATTAAAGAAAAGATTAAGGAAATGAACAAATCTAAATCAAACCCAGAAGCAGTAAGGGAATACAAGGAACAATTCATCCGCGTTATCAATGACGACTTGAACACGCCTGAAGCATTGGCAGTATTATGGTCTGTACTAAAAGATAACACTCTAAGCAAGAAAGATGTTCTCACTCTGATTAAAGAGTTTGATAAAGTATTTGCTCTCAATCTGACAAAAGAAGAAAAGATTTCAGTTCCTAAAGATATCCTTTTATTAGCTAAACGACGTCAAAAATACAGGGAACAAAAAGAATTCTCAAGCTCAGATAAAATTAGAAAAGAGATAGAATCAAAAGGATATATCATTGAAGATCAAGACAAAGGATTCAGGTTAAAGAAGCAATAAAACAACATCCCAGCCATATTCCGATATCTTTTTAAAGCATCCACCCAATCCTCTAAAAATGCCATCATTATATGACATCAAACCATCAGAAGCAATTGAGAAAGCAGCAGAACTGCTCAAAAAAGAGGTAAAATCGCCACCATGGGCGACATTTGCAAAAACATCCTGTGGCAAAGAACGCCCGCCAGAAGATCCAAATTGGTACTACAAACGCGCTGCATCCGTCTTAAGAAAAGTCTATATGCATGGTCCCATAGGCACAAATAAACTCCGCATTGTCTACGGTACTAAAAAGAACCGAGGTCACGCAAAAGAACAGTTCAGGAAAGGATCTGGAAAAATCATCCGTTCAATCCTCCAGCAGCTTGAAAAAGCAGGTTACATAAAAAAGGAGAAAAAAGGAGCGCACATGGGTAGGATAGTTACTCCCAAGGGAAAGAGTTTCCTCGACAAGCTAGTGATAAAAAATGAATCAAGAACAAAACCAGGACGAATTGCTCAACCAGCAGCAGAAGCAGTTGCAGCTCCTCAAGCAAATTGAGATATTAGAGGCGACAGTAAAGCAATATTTATGTAAGGAGGCAATCACGCGCTACGGAACGCTCAAGGCAGGCCACCCGGACAAGGCCATACAGGCATTGACAGTCTTGGCGCAGTTGATACAAGCAAGGCAGATAACAAGAAAGCTTTCAGATCAGGAATTTAAATCAATCCTGATGCAGCTTCAGGAACCAAAAAAACAATTCAAGATTAACATCAGGTAAAATGGCAAGAGTAAAAACACCGGCAAGGAAAAAGCGAATGGCTAAGATAGGCCGCCAGACAAGATGGGCTCCATTCTGGACAGTGCCCAAGATATACGGCCCAGGCAGGAGGGTCCACCCAGGCCGCCATACCCATGTAAAAAGATCTTGGAGAAGAACAAAAGCAAAGATTTAGAGTGATGACCATGGCAGAACAAGAAACTATTTTCACAATCCCCCTAAGGAAAGAAATCCTTAAAGTGCCTAAATATCAAAGGACAAAAAAAGCGATCCGATCAGTAAGAAGTATACTTGTAAGAAGGTTCAAATCAAATGATATCATTATAGGCCAAGATCTTAACATGCACATTCATGAAGGAGGCCACACAAACCCGCCGACAAGGATCAAGGTAAAGGTCTACAAATACAAGGAAAAGTTAGTTGCAGACATGATTGATGCTCCAATATTAGAGGAAGAGCAGGAAAAGAAAAAAGGCATCGTAGAAAAAATCAAGGATACAGTAACCGGAAAGAAGAAAGCTCCAGAAGAAGTTAAGGAAGAAAAGCTGCAGGAAGAGAAAAAGGAAGTATTGAAGCATCCTCCTGCTAGGAAAGAAGAAAAAAGCGCGCCAAGAGATGCTATGCCAAGGGACAAGAAGGCAGGCGAGCGTGAATTAAAGAAAGAGATATTCTCAAAGACTCAAAAGCCCAAGCACGAAAAAAAGAAATAATTCATTTGTCCTTGGTCTTTCTTCTGATATAAATATAGTACCAAAACAGCAAAGCAAGTACTGCAACAACTAAAAGAACCCTCCAAAATGTATTGTCAATTGGTCCAGGTATTTTCCTGAATTTGGGATAACCCAAGTCAATTGGAAGCTCCTTGTGCACTTCGGGCGTTTCATCTTCCTCCTCAGTCAAATTTCCAGTTAGTCCTCCAGTCCCATAATCTCTCCCTGTGCCATGATGCGTTTCCCCGCTTCCGCTTCCTCCGCCCCCTCCACCAGGTGTAGTATCATTGCCAAGTATTGTCGCCTTGCTTGGGACAGATACCTGATTTCCAGTATACTGGTAAAAAGGATAAAAAAATATCATGATCATCACAATAAAAATGACGATCTCAACAGTCTCGGTTTTTCGCATGTCAAGCATTTCACACAGAATCTTTTATATCTTTCCCTTTGGCACTGGATCTCTTTCTCATGTATCTCAGCAAGAAGAATACAATTGCAACCAAAACAATGCCGATAATGAATATTATCACAGGCACCCAATTGCGTTCCTCAGGTGCGCAGGAAACACTCAATCGCAGGGGAGCGGCAACGCCGACAGACATCTTTGAGCCAGATCCTCCGCCGCTCTCAGTTCCCTGTTGAACAAGCGATACATCTCCCCTATAATTCACTTGTTCCTCCTTGCAATCTCGCTTGCAGAATAATCCAAATATGCAATCCTCATCATAGATCTTAGGAACATAAAAACAAGCCTCCAATGCAATCGCATCCTGGTATTGTGTTCCGCCCTTTACTGTTACAGCTTCGCTTTTCTTTGTTTGAACAAAATCGGCAAGCTCTCCCCCGATGACCAATGCAACATCCACGTCCTCATCCATTGGGTTGTATGCCCCATATTTCCCGCAATAAGTTGAATCTTCATCAACAGATTCGGCCTCAGTGCTCCAGACTAATCCTACAGCTATGCGCGCATCTGCATTCTCAATAATTAAGATAAATAATAGTCCTAAGAAAAGAGCAGAAGTGAGGTGTTTTTTGGTTATCATGGTAGCAGGTGGCAGCTCATGTTAGTAGTTCCAGTTCTCACCACCTGAAGCTTGACCATATTTGAATAGACACCGGCAGGTTGGTTGGCAGGAACATCCAAATAAAACCTGTAGTAGTTTCTCCCTCCCTGCGGAACATTTGTGGTTTCCTTAAGGTAAATGATATTGTCATTAATTGGAATCACCTTGTCAGGTGGATAAGAGGGATTATCTGGATCATTAATTGTCGAATTTGCAAAGCGATATAGTGGATAAGGAATGTAAGTTTGGCCTGAAGGATCTGAATCAAGTGTGAGGTTCTTGTCGGAAGTAATGCAAAAATCAACCTTCACGTTGGTTGGAGGAATAACCTCAATGTAATATTCAGTGAGATCTGCTGCATTGAAGTTCCCGGTCGCATTATTATCTGTCGTCCCGATATCAACAACTCCAAAATCAATGCCTTCATTAGTAAAACGCTGTGATGGGCTGATGGCAATCAATGCAAGAACCTGTGCTTTGGATATGACATCAAAAGTTGATGCTGCGCCAGTTGTCTGTTGGACTGAAGAATCAGAAGGTTTTGTGATGGTATAGGAATAATAACCTACAAACAGCACCATAACTGCCAATATAATGAATGCATACCTCTTCTCCATGGCAAAAACACTGCCTACGTTCTATTTAAATGTTTCTTCATGCTGATTATAATCGCTAAACAGCGCGTGCTAAAAACAAAATATCATTAGATCGGAAGA